>NZ_JBFBJY010000076.1:0-42818 GCF_040702125.1 Kitasatospora sp. NPDC085895
GGGGGGGGGGGGGGGCGGTTGCGGTGGGGCGCCGCCGGGGGCCCCAGGGGGGGGGCCGGCGGGGCGGCGCCGGGCCGTCAGGCGCCGATGCCTGCGGCAGCCGCGAGGTCGCGCTTGATGCCGTCGAGCAGGGCGGCGGCCCGCACGCGGGCGTCGGCCAGTCCGGCGGCGTCGGCGACGGGGAGGACGACCTCCAGGTAGCACTTGAGCTTGGGCTCCGTGCCGGAGGGCCGGACGACGATCCGGGCGGAGCGGACGCCCTCGCCGGCCAGGTAGTAGCGCAGGCCGTCGGTGGCCGGCAGGTCGGCGGAGCCGGCCGTGAGGTCGTCGGCCCGGGTGACCTGCAGCCCGGCCAGGACCGTCGGCGGCCGCTCGCGCAGCCGGTGCATGGCCTCGGCGATCAGCGCGAGGTCGTCGACCCGGGCGGAGAGCTGGTCGGTGGCGTGCAGGCCGTGCTCCAGCGCCAGGTCGTCCAGCAGGTCGGTGAGGGTGCGGCCGGACCGCTTGAGGGTCGCGGCGAGCTCGGCGATCAGCAGGGCGGCGGTGATGCCGTCCTTGTCGCGGACGCCCTCCGGGTCGACGCAGTAGCCGAGCGCCTCCTCGTAGCCGTAGCGCAGGCCCTCGGCGCGGGAGATCCACTTGAAGCCGGTGAGCGTCTCGGTGTAGCCGAGGCCCGCGGCGGCGGCGATCCGGCCGAGCAGGGTGGAGGAGACGATGGTGGTGGCGAAGGTGCCGCCGACCCGCTTGGCGACCAGGGCCGAGCCGAGCAGCGCGCCGACGTCGTCGCCGCGGAGCATCCGCCAGCCGCCGTTGTCCGGGACGGCCACCGCGCAGCGGTCGGCGTCCGGGTCGTTGGCGATGACGATGTCCGGGCCGGCGGCGGCGGCCGTCCGGAAGGACAGGTCCATCGCGCCGGGCTCCTCCGGGTTGGGGAAGGCCACGGTCGGGAAGTCGGGGTCGGGCTCGGCCTGCTCGGCGACCACGGTGGGCGCCGGGAAGCCGGCCTGCTTGAAGGCGGCGAGCAGGACGTCCCGGCCGACGCCGTGCAGCGGCGTGTAGACCACGTCCAGCGCGCGGGCGCCGGCCGGGTCCAGCACGGTGACCGCGCGGTCGAGGTAGGCCTCGACGACGTCGTCGCCGAGCACCTCCCAGCCGCCCTCGGCGAGCGGGACGTCGGCGAGGGCGCCGATCGCGTCGATCTCGGCGGCGATCTCGATGTCCGCGGGCGGCACGATCTGCGAGCCGTCGCCCAGGTAGACCTTGTACCCGTTGTCCTGCGGCGGGTTGTGGCTGGCCGTCACCGTGACGCCGGCCGCGGCGCCGAGGTGGCGGATCGCGAAGGCGAGCACCGGGGTGGGCAGCGGCCGCGGCAGCAGGGCGGCGCGCAGACCGGCGCCGACCACGGCGGCGGCGGTGTCCCGGGCGAAGTCGTACGACTTGTGCCGGGCGTCGTAGCCGATCACCACGAGGTCGCCCAGTCCGGGGTTCTTGCGCACGTACGCGGCGAGGCCGGCGGCGGCGCGGATCACCACGGCGCGGTTCATCCGCATCGGGCCGGCGCCGAGTTCGCCGCGCAGGCCCGCGGTGCCGAACTGGAGGCGGCCGGCGAAGCGTTCGGCCAGCCGGGACCAGGCGATCCGCTCCCCGGACTCGGCGTCGGGGCCCTCGGCGGCGGCGAGCAGCTCGGTGAGCTCCGCGCGGGTCTGCGGGTCGGGATCCTCGGCGAGCCACGCACGGGCCCGGGCGAGGAGGTCGGTGGTGGGTGCCTGCGCCATGCTGCGAGCTCCAAACGGGGGTGTGGGCCGGCCGGCGGCGGCCGCGGCACCGCGGGGGTGCCGCGGCCTGCCGCCGGTCTACTGATTCTGCGTCAGTGCGGGCTCAGATCCGCTCAAGGACCTTCGCGAGCAGCGCGCCCATCCGCTCGGCGCTGGCCTTGCCGGCCTCCAGCACCTCTTCGTGGTTGAGCGGCTCGCCGGTGATGCCGGCGGCCAGGTTGGTCACCAGGGAGATGCCGAGCACCTCGGTGCCGGCCTCGCGGGCGGCGATGGCCTCCAGCGTGGTCGACATGCCGACCAGCTCGCCGCCGATCACCCGGGCCATGTTGACCTCGGCCGGGGTCTCGTAGTGCGGGCCGCGGAACTGCACGTAGACGGCCTCGTCGAGGGTCGGGTCGACCTCGCGGCACAGGGCGCGCAGCCGCTTGGAGTAGAGGTCGGTGAGGTCGACGAAGTTGGCGCCGACGATCGGCGAGTCGGCGGTGAGGTTGATGTGGTCGCTGATCAGGACCGGCTGGCCCGGGGTCCAGCCCTCGCGCAGGCCGCCGCAGCCGTTGGTGAGGACGACGATGCCGCAGCCCGCGGCGGCGGCGGTGCGGACGCCGTGCACCACGGTGGCCACGCCGTGGCCCTCGTAGTAGTGGTTGCGGCCGAGGAAGATCAGGGCGCGCTTCTCGCCGATCTTCACGGAGCGGATCCGGCCGGCGTGCCCGGCGACGGCGGGGGCGGGGAAGCCCGGGAGTTCGGTGACCGGGAACTCGGCCACGGTCTCGCCCAGGGCGTCGGCGGCCGGCACCCAGCCGGAGCCCATGACGAGGGCGACGTCGTGGCGGTCGACGCCGGTCAGCTCGCGGAGGCGGTCGGCGGCGGCCCGGGCGGCGGCGTAGGGGTCGGCGGAGACGACCGACTGAGGAGATGCGTTCACGGGTCCGAGGATAGACAAGATTCGCCTACGCGCGTAGACAATCCCGCCAAGACGCGCCGGATCGTTACCCGAATCATCCGGAAATACCGTGACAGGCGGCCTGCGGACACCCCGGTCCGTCGGATCGCACGAGGCCGCGGACCCCGGTCGCGGCGCCGCCGAGCGGTACCGTCGCGGCCGCGGCGGGCCGCGGCCGGGCTCAGCAGGGGCGGCGGCGCAGCTCGTGCACGTAGTCGTCGGGGGCGCCGGCGCTCTCCGCCGCGTCCGCGATCAGCCCGAGGTAGCGGGCGGCGGGCAGGCCGCCCTCGTAGTCGTTCAGCACGTACGTCCAGACCGGGATGTCGCCGTCCAGGGTGTGCGCCCGCAGCCGGATCTTGCGGTAGATGCCGAGCTGCACGCCCTCCCAGCGGTCGAGCCCCTCCTCGTCCATCGGCGAGACGTCGTAGAGCGAGACGAAGACCTGCTCCTTCTCGTCCTCCACCACCGTCGCCAGCGAGCCCTCCCAGCCCAGCTGCTCGCCGCCGAAGGTCAGCCGCCAGCCGTCCAGCCAGCCGGTGCCGCGCAGCGGGGAGTGCGGGGCGCGCCTGGTCATCTGCCGGGCGTCGAGGTTCGTGGCGTACGCGGCGTAGAGCGACATGGGCGCCAGCCTACGGGAGAGCGCTGCCCCGGACCGGAACGGGCGGGCCCGCGGGGGCGCCCGCAGGAGCCCGCCGAAGGGCCCGGACAGGAGGCAACGCCCCCGGCGTGGCTTTGGTTCCGGCATGCGGGAGAATGGTGCCCGTGACTCGGATCGTGATCATCGGTGGCGGACCCGGCGGATACGAGGCGGCCCTGGTGGCCGCCCAGCTCGGCGCGGAGGTGACCGTCGTCGACCGCGACGGCCTGGGCGGATCGGCGGTGCTGACGGACTGCGTGCCGTCCAAGACGCTGATCGCCACCGCCGAGGTGATGACGACCTTCGACAGCTCCTACGAGGAGCTCGGCATCATCGTCGCCGACGACACCCCGCCGCTCGCGCAGTCCGCCCGGGTGGTCGGCGTCGACCTCGGCAAGGTCAACCGACGCGTGAAGCGCCTCGCGATCGCCCAGTCCCACGACATCACCCAGGCCGTCACCCGGGCCGGTGTCACCGTGCTCCGCGGCAAGGGCCGGCTCGGCGCCGGCGGCCAGGCGGTGGACGGCTCCCGCGAGGTGGTGGTCGACCGCGAGGACGGCACCACCGAGACGGTGCGCGCCGACGCCGTGCTGATCGCCACCGGCGTGCACCCGCGCGAGCTGCCCGACGCCCAGCCGGACGGCGAGCGGATCCTCACCTGGACCCAGGTCTACGACCTCGACGAGCTGCCCCGCGAGCTGATCGTGGTCGGCTCCGGCGTCACCGGCGCCGAGTTCGCCGGCGCCTACCAGGCGCTCGGTTCCGACGTCACGCTGGTCTCCAGCCGCGACCGGGTGCTGCCGGGCGAGGACCCGGACGCCGCCGAGGTGCTGGAGGACGTCTTCCGCCGCCGCGGCATGAACGTGATGAGCCGCTCGCGCGCCGAGAGCGCCAAGCGGATCGGCGACAAGGTCGAGGTCACCCTCTCCGACGGCACGGTCATCGAGGGCACCCACTGCCTGATGGCGGTCGGCTCGATCCCCAACACCGCGGACATGGGCCTGGAGGAGGCCGGCGTCGCGCTGAACGACTGGGGCCAGATCAAGGTCGACCGGGTGTCCCGCACCACCGCCCCGGGCGTCTACGCGGCCGGCGACTGCACCGGCGTCTTCATGCTCGCCTCGGTCGCCGCCATGCAGGGCCGGATCGCGATGTACCACGCGCTCGGCGACGCGGTGCAGCCGCTGAACCTGAAGACCGTCGCCTCCAACGTCTTCACCGACCCGGAGATCGCCACGGTCGGCTACACGGCCGCCGACGTGGCCGGCGGCACGATGGACGCCGTCGAGGTGAAGCTGCCGCTGCGCGGCAACCCGCGGGCCAAGATGCAGGGCATCCGGGACGGCTTCGTGAAGCTGTTCTGCCGCCCCGGCACCGGCATCGTGGTCGGCGGCGTGGTCGTCGCGCCGCGCGCCAGCGAACTCATCCATTCGATCTCGCTCGCCGTGGACAACAACTTGACGGTCGAACAGGTGGCCGGCGCGTTCACCGTGTACCCGTCGCTGTCCGGCTCCACCGCGGAGGCCGCCCGGCAGCTGCACATCCGCAAGCGCGAGGGCTCGGACTCCTGACCTGCCGCGCGCATCCGGGGCGGCCGCCGCGGCGGCCGCCCTCCGCGTTCCACCCGCGCGGCCGAGCGTGCGCGGAGCCGCCCGCGGCGCGAATTGTACGGTCGCGCGCCGCTCGTACGTGAGCGTTTCCGGCTACTGGCTGCAAACGCCTGAAAGCAGACGGTCATTCACGTTACCGTCGGTTCCGTGTTTGCTGCAGAACGTCGCCAGTTGATCCTCGAAATGGTGCGCGCCAACGGAGCGGTCTCGCTCCGGGAGTTGGCCCGCGTCGTCCAGACCTCCGAAGTCACCGTCCGTCGGGACGTCCGGGCCCTGGAGGCCGAAGGGCTGCTCGACCGCCGGCACGGCGGGGCGGTGCTCCCCGGAGGCTTCAGCCGGGAGCCCGGCTACCCGCAGAAGACCCATCTCGCCGCGGCCGAGAAGAGCGCCATCGCCGACCTGGCCGCCGGCCTGGTCGAGGAGGGCGACGCCGTGGTCGTGGGCGCCGGCACCACCACCCAGGAGCTGGCCCGCCGGCTCGCCCGGGTGCCCGGCCTCACCGTGGTCACCAACTCGCTGCTGGTCGCCCAGGCGCTGGCGCACGCCAACCGCGTCGAGGTGGTGATGACCGGCGGCACCCTGCGCGGCTCCAACTACGCCCTGGTGGGCAGCGGCGCCGAACAGTCACTGGCCGGCCTGCGGGTGTCGAAGGCGTTCGTCTCCGGCAGCGGGCTGACCGCCGAGCGCGGCCTGTCGACCACCAACATGCTGTCCGCGAGCGTGGACCGCGCACTGGTGCAGGCGGCGACGGAGGTGATCGTCCTCGCCGACCACACCAAGCTGGGCTCCGACACCATGTTCCAGACGGTGCCGACGGAGGCCATCACCCGGCTGGTCACCGACGAGCAGTCCGCCGCGCAGGACCCGACCGCCCGGGAGCTCGACGCGCTCGCCGACTGCGGGGTGCAGATCTCGCTCGCCCCGCTCGGCACGCCCGCGGAGCCGACGGTGCACAGCGGCGGCCCGGCGCACCCGATGACGCCGCACCAGGCACCGCCCGCCGGCGGCCCGCGGCGCACCGCACCGCCCGGCGCCCCGCTGCCCGGCCAGCGCCGCCCCGGGCACGCCGCTCTGATGGCCCCGCCCGCCGGCCACCGGCCGGCCCTGAGCCGGCCCTGAGCCGACCCCGAACGGCCGACGGCCGGCCCGCACACCCGAGGGGTGCGGGCCGGCCGTCCGACGTCCGACGCGGGGTCAGTTGTCCTTGATCTCGCAGAGCGCGGCGCCGCTGCTGACGCTGGCACCGACCTCGGCCTTGAGGCCGACGATGGTGCCGGCCTTGTGGGCGTTGAGCGGCTGCTCCATCTTCATGGCCTCCAGGACGACGATCAGCTCGCCCTCGGCGACGACCTGGCCCTCCTCGACGGCGACCTTGACGATGGTGCCCTGCATCGGCGAGGCGAGGGTGTCGCCGCTGACCGCGGAGCCCGCCTTCTTCGCGCCGACGCGGCGCTTGGCCACCTTGGTGCCGGTCGCCGCCGGGGCGCTCGCGACGCCCAGCGAGGACGGCAGCGAGACCTCGATCCGCTTGCCGCCGACCTCGACGACGACGGTCTCGCGGCCCTCGGCCTCCTCGCCCTCGGCGCCGGCACCGGCGAACGGCGGGATGGTGTTCTGGAACTCGGTCTCGATCCAGCGGGTGTAGACCGAGAACGGCGCGTCGCTGCCGTGCACCTCGGGCGCGAACGCCGGGTCGGTGACCACCGCGCGGTGGAACGGGATGGCGGTCGCCATGCCCTCGACCTTGAACTCCTCCAGCGCACGGGCGGCGCGCTGCAGGGCCTGCTGCCGGGTGCTGCCGGTGACGATCAGCTTGGCGAGCAGCGAGTCCCAGGCGGGGCCGATGACCGAACCGGTCTCGACGCCGGCGTCCAGGCGGACGCCCGGGCCGGACGGCGGGGCGAACAGCGACACCGTGCCCGGGGCGGGCAGGAAGCCCCGGCCCGGGTCCTCGCCGTTGATGCGGAACTCGATCGAGTGACCGCGGATCTCCGGGTCGTCGTAGCCGAGCTCCTCGCCGTCGGCGATCCGGAACATCTCGCGGACCAGGTCGATGCCGGTGACCTCCTCGGAGACCGGGTGCTCGACCTGCAGGCGGGTGTTGACCTCCAGGAAGGAGATCAGGCCGTCCTGGGAGACCAGGAACTCGCAGGTACCGGCGCCGACGTAACCCGCCTCGCGGAGGATGGCCTTGGAGGCGCGGTACAGCTCCGCGTTCTGCTCGGCGGTCAGGAACGGCGCGGGGGCCTCCTCGACCAGCTTCTGGTGGCGGCGCTGCAGCGAGCAGTCACGGGTGGAGACGATCACCACGTTGCCGTGCTGGTCGGCCAGGCACTGGGTCTCCACGTGCCGCGGCTTGTCCAGGTACTGCTCGACGAAGCACTCGCCGCGACCGAAGGCGGCGACCGCCTCGCGGACGGCGGACTCGTACAGCTCGGGGATCTCCTCGAGCGTGCGGGCGACCTTCAGGCCGCGGCCGCCGCCGCCGTACGCCGCCTTGATGGCGACCGGCAGGCCGTGCTCGGTGGCGAAGGCGACGACCTCGTCGGCGCCGGACACCGGCTCCGGCGTGCCGGCGACCAGCGGGGCACCGGCGCGCTGGGCGACGTGCCGCGCGGTGACCTTGTCGCCGAGGTCGCGGATGGCCTGCGGCGGCGGGCCGATCCAGATCAGACCGGCCGCGATCACGGCCTCGGCGAAGTCGGCGTTCTCGGAGAGGAAGCCGTAACCGGGGTGGACGGCGTCCGCACCCGCGTCGGCGGCCGCCTTGAGCACCTTGGCGATGTCCAGGTAGCTGGTCGCGGGGGTGTCGCCGCCGAGCGCGTAGGCCTCGTCGGCCGCGCGGACGTGCAGCGCGTCCCGATCGGGCTCGGCGTAGACGGCGACGCTGGCGATACCGGCGTCCCGACACGCCCGGGCGACGCGGACAGCGATCTCTCCGCGGTTGGCGATGAGCACCTTGCGCACTGTGGCTCCCTTCTTGAACCTCGTTGAGTCTAGGGATCTAAGGGCACTACCGGCGAGTAGTCCCTGGTGGTGAGCTAGCCCACACGGAGCGTCACCCGATTTCGTGATCGCGCGACCACGCAGCGGCAGACCCCGCTGGTAGAGACGCTACGCGCCGCGGTCCGCCGCGGCGCGCAGCGGCCCCGGGCCGTCGGTGCCGGCCCGTGGCCTTCGCCACACGGAGGTCAGGCCGCCGCCGTGGCGGCCGCCGGCGCCGGCCTGGCCGTCGCCTTGGCGGTGACCTCCGCGGCGAGCTCGACCACGTCCGGACCGTACGCCCCGGGGTTGACCACCTTCAGCACCACCACGAACGTGCTGTCCGTGCCGTGCCGCCGCGCCAGCGCGCGGTGGTTGGCCGCCAGGTAGCGGACCGCCGCGTGGTTGGACGTGGAGGTCTGACCCGATATCAGGAAGACCGGCCGGTCACCCGATCCGGCGTGCACCCTGGCCAGCAGGGCGTACACCGGCACGCCCTCCTGGACCGGCCGGGTGAGCGGGAACTCCTTGTCGCCCACCGTGATCGTCAGGGCGGTGTCGCCCGAGGCGACCTCGACCCCGGGCAGCCAGGACGCCAGGTGGGCGGCCGTGCGCTGGTTGCTCGACGGGCCGCCGAGGCAGAACTCCGCCTTGGCGCCGAGCCCCTGGCGCACCTGGTCGTGCGCCACGACCTCGGCCCGCGCCCCGCACTCGCGCACCAGGGCGGCGAGTTCCATCAGCGCGTACACGTCGTTGCGCGCCACCGCGGTGGTGGCGCGGGGTCCGGCCTCCCGGTTGACCACCAGGAGGCACTCGGTGCCCTCCGGCATGCCGAAGAACCGCCGGGTGCGCTCCAGCCGGCGCCGGCGGCGCGCGGTCTGGGCGAGCCAGCCGATGCCCGCGCTGATGGCCGACGCCACCAGCCCGAGCACCACGTTGAGGACGCTGTCGGTCATGTCCCCCGCTCCTTCCGGCCGACGGCTGCGTCAGCCTATCGGGGGACGGTACGGGGCCGGGCTGGCCCGCCGCGACAGTAGTTCGCCCCCGGTTCTGTCCGATTCCGCAGGGCACTGCGCGGAGCGGACCGTTCCGATTCGCGCCGCCACCGGTGGGGGCTGGTATGGACCATTGACGCTGCCTGTGGCTCCCCCTAACGTGACGCCCCGTCGGGCGGCGGCCGGCCGCCCTCGGCCCGGGGAGACGATGTGATGCGGACCACCACGGCGCTACGGCTCGCTACCGCGCTGGCGGTGGCCGCGGCACTGGCGGGCTGCACCTCCGGCGGCGGCACACCCGCGCCCGCAGCCGCGAGCGCCCCGGACAGGCACGGCTGCCTCACCGAGGAACAGGCCGCCGAGGGTTCGGTCACCGTCGACGGGCTCGCCCCGGTGCAGGCCTACTTCCGCGACTCCGACACCGGCGGCGCGAAGACCGCCGTCGTCCTCTCGCACCAGAACGGCGGCAGCCTCTGCGACTGGATCCCCTATCTGGACGCCTTCACCGGGGCCGGCTACGCGGTGCTGCCCTACGCCGCCAACGGGAACGTCTCGGACAACATCCAGCAGGTGGCCGGCCACCTGAAGACCAGGGGCATCGCCGCCCTGGTGCTGGTCGGCGCCTCCAAGGGCGGCACCGGCTCGATCGTCGCCGGCTCGCTGCCCGACCTCGCGGTGCCGCCCGCCGCGGTCGTCTCGCTCAGCTCGGCCGAGTCCTTCGGCGGCGACAGCGCGAGCAACGCCGTCAAACGGCTGACCGTCCCCGTGCTGTTCGCCGCCGAGGCGGGCGACCAGCCCTTCGCCGACTACGCGCACGGCCTGCACGACACGGCCGCCGCCAAGGGCAAGCAGCTCAAGATCTACCCGGGCTCCGACCACGGCGTCCCGCTGCTCCCCGACGGCGCGATGCCCGACGTGCTGGCCTTCCTGGCCCGCACCGCGCCGCCGAAGCGCTGACGCGCGGGGGCTCAGACCCAGAGGTCGGTGATCCGCACGCCCAGGTCGGCCAGCAGGCGGCGCAGCAGCGGCAGCGACAGGCCGATCACGTTGCCCGGGTCGCCGTCGACGCCCTCCACGAACGGCGCCGACCGGCCGTCCAGGGTGAACGCCCCGGCCACGTGCAGGGGCTCGCCGGAGGCGATGTACGCGGCGACCTCCTCGTCGTCCGGGGTGCCGAAACGGACCGTGGTCGAGGCGGTCGCCGAGGACTGCCGGCCGGTCGCGGTGTCGACGACGCAGTGGCCGGTCTGCAGCACGCCCGACCGACCGCGCATCGACCGCCAGCGCTCCAGCGCCTCGGCGGCGTCCGAGGGCTTGCCGAGCGCCTGCCCGTCCAGCTCCAGCACCGAGTCGCAGCCGATCACCAGCTCGCCGCCGGACAGGCCCGCGGCCACCGTCTTGGCCTTCGCCTCGGCGAGCACCAGGGCGAGTTCGGCGGGGGTGGCGGCGGTCAGCGCGTCCTCGTCGACCCCGCTGACCCGGACCTGCGGGTCGAGGCCGGCCTGGCGGAGCAGCCCGAGCCGGGCGGGGGAGGCGGACGCGAGGACGAGGATGCGGCGATCGGTCATGCCGCCCAGCCTAGGGGCACGGGGACGAGCTCAGGGGCGGGAGACCACTCGGGGGCGCGTGCCGGAGGGCTGCTACCGCACCAGCAGCACCGCCGCGACGAAGCCGAGGACCGCCAGCAGCAGGCCGGCGCGGCGGAGCATCCGCTGCGCCCTCCGGGCTTCCGGGGAGGGCTCGTCGCGGGGATCTGACCAGAGCACCTCACCAGCCTGCGCCGCGGTCGCGGACGGCGCCTGAGTACGCGTACTCAAACCCTCGTCCTCCGTCCGGAACCCTTGACGTGAGGGGCGGCCGGCCCTCCAATGGTCCGGACGACTTGTCGCGTTCATGATCCGTGCGGGCGGAGGGCGCGGCAGCGCCACCAGGTCAGGGACTCCCCGGGCGCCCACCGGCGTCCGGCTTCCGCATGTTCCAGCCGAGGAGACGTACCGTGTCCCGTTCGTCCGTCAGATTAGAGGCCGTCCGCCCGTATGCGGTGGCCCTGTTCCGCGTCGTCGCTGGCCTGTTGTTCACGGCCCACGGCGCTGCCTCGCTGTTCGGCGTCCCGGCCGGCGGCCGGGGCGGCGCGACGGTGGAGGCGTGGTCCTGGCCCGGCTGGTACGCCGCGGTCATCCAGCTCGTCGGCGGCGCCCTGGTGCTGCTCGGGCTCGCCACCCGGGCCGCCGCCGTCGTCTGCTCCGGCTCGATGGCGTACGCCTACTTCTCCGTGCACCAGGAGCACGCGCTCTGGCCGATGCAGAACGGCGGCGAGCCGGCCGCGCTGTTCGCCTGGGTGTTCCTGCTGATCGCGGTGCTCGGCCCGGGGGCGGTGGCGCTGGACGGCCTGCTCGGCCGCCACGGGCTGACCGGCCGGCCGCAGCACGCAGCACGCAGGACGGCCCGGCGCACCGCCCCGCGCAGGGGGGTGCACCGGGCCGTCCTGCGGCTCGGTTGCTAGCGGGCCCAGCCGGAGGTCCGCCAGGCGGCGGGGCCGGGGGCCGGCATGGTGCGCATCTTCCGCGCGTGGTCGCGCCACGGGGATGCCGGGCCGCCCGCCCGGCCGGCCGCCTCGGCGGCGGCCTGCGCGGCGGCGGCCCGGGATTGGACCACCGCCAGGACGGTGGCCAGCTCCTCGGGGGTCGGCTGCCCGTGCAGCACCTGGATGGGGGCCATGGGTCGATCCTCTCCCGGAACGGACTACAGCGGAATGTTGCCGTGCTTCTTCGGCGGCAGCGTCTCCCGCTTGCCGCGCAGCGCCCGCAGTCCGCGCACGACGTGCCGGCGGGTCTCGCTCGGCGCGATGACCGCGTCCACGTAGCCGCGCTCGGCGGCCAGGTACGGGTTGAGCAGGGTGTCCTCGTACTCGGCGACCAGCTCGGCGCGCCGGGCGTCGACGTCCTCGCCCGCCTTGGCGGCCTCGGACAGCTCGCGGCGGTAGACGATGTTGGCCGCGCCCTGGGCGCCCATGACGGCGATCTGGGCGGTCGGCCAGGCCAGGTTGAGGTCGGCGCCGAGGTGCTTGGAGCCCATGACGTCGTAGGCGCCGCCGAAGGCCTTGCGGGTGATCACGGTGATCAGCGGCACGGTGGCCTCGGCGTAGGCGTAGATCAGCTTGGCGCCGCGGCGGATGATGCCGTCCCACTCCTGCCCGGTGCCGGGCAGGAAGCCGGGCACGTCGACGAAGGTCAGCACCGGGATGTTGAAGCTGTCGCAGGTCCGCACGAAGCGGGCGGCCTTCTCGCTGGCGTCGATATCCAGGCAGCCGGCCAGGTCCATCGGCTGGTTGCCGACGATGCCGACCGGGTGGCCCTCGACCCGGCCGAAGCCGGTGATGATGTTGCCGGCGAACAGCGGCTGGGTCTCCAGGAACTCGCCGTCGTCCAGGACGTGCTCGATCACCTTGTGCATGTCGTACGGCTGGTTCGCCGAGTCCGGCACGATGGTGTCGAGTTCGAGGTCCTCGTCGGTGATCGAGAGGTCGGCCTGCTCGGGGTAGGCCGGCGGGTCCGAGAGGTTGTTGGAGGGCAGGTACGACAGCAGGTTCTTGACGTACTCGATCGCCTCCTTCTCGTCCGCGGCCAGGTAGTGGGCGTTGCCCGACTTGGTGTTGTGGGTGCGGGCGCCGCCCAGCTCCTCCATGCCGACGTCCTCGCCGGTGACCGTCTTGATGACGTCCGGGCCGGTGATGAACATGTGCGAGGTCTGGTCGGCCATCACCACGAAGTCGGTGATCGCGGGGGAGTACACCGCGCCGCCGGCGCAGGGGCCCATGATCAGCGAGATCTGCGGGACGACGCCCGAGGCGTGCACGTTGCGGCGGAAGATCTCGCCGTACAGGCCGAGCGAGACCACGCCCTCCTGGATCCGGGCACCGCCGGAGTCGTTGATGCCGATGACCGGGCAGCCGGTCTTCAGCGCGAAGTCCATCACCTTGACGATCTTCTCGCCGAACACCTCGCCGAGGGAGCCGCCGAAGACGGTGAAGTCCTGCGCGAAGACGGCGACCTGACGGCCGTCGATCGTGCCGTAGCCGGTCACCACGCCGTCGCCGTACGGCCGGTTCCTCTCCTGGCCGAAGTTGGTCGAGCGGTGCCGGGCGAACTCGTCGAACTCGACGAACGAGTCCTCGTCCAGCAGCTCCACCACCCGCTCACGCGCCGTCAGCTTGCCCTTGGCGTGCTGCTTCTCGACGGCCGCGGCGGAGCCGGAGTGCACCGCCTCGTCGATCCTGCGCCGCAGGTCGGCGAGTTTCCCGGCGGTGGTGTGGGGGTCGTACGGCGCCTCGGTCATTGAGGTGGCTCTCCCTGGTCCTTGGCCGCTCCCGAAGCCGACGACGGCATGAGGGCAGGGCGGCACTGCGACTACCGCCAAGTAGCGTAGCCAGCCGCGCGCGAATCGTGTTATGGCCAGCGACACAGTGTGTCGGAACGCCCATCTGCGGGACGATGGGACGGCCTGTGGCCGGGGCGCCCGCAGCCGCCTGTACGCACCCCCGCCGGCACCGCGCGGGGCCCGCGCGCCCCCTGCGCGGCGGCGGCCGCGCCGGTGCCCCGTCGGTAGGCTGGCCAGGTGACCGACGCCGAGCAGCCCGAACCCACCCGTCCCCGCCGCAGCGGCCTGCGCGGCCTCGGCCAGAGCGCCGGACCCTCCCCCTGGACGGACCTCGAACGCCCGCCGCTGGACACCGTGGCCCTCCGCCGCGACCTGGTCGTCCCCGGCGGCCTGTGGACCTCCTTCGACGTCGTCACCGAGACCGGTTCCACCAACACCGACCTCGCCGCCCGGGCCCGCGACGGCGCCCCCGAGGGCGGCGTCCTGGTCGCCGAGGCCCAGCACGCCGGCCGCGGCCGGATGGAGCGCCGCTGGAGCGCCCCGCCGCGCTCCGGCCTCTTCCTGTCGATGCTGCTGCGGCCCACCGGCGTGCCGGTCGAGCGGTACGGCTGGCTGCCGATCCTGGTCGGCGTCGCCGCGGCCGCCACCGTCGCCAAGATCGCCGAACTCGACACCGGCCTCAAGTGGCCGAACGACCTCCAGGTCACCGTCGGCGGCGAGGAACGCAAGATCGGCGGCATCCTCACCGAACTGTCCGGCGGCGCCGTCGTCGCCGGACTCGGCATCAACGTCTCGCTGCGCGCCGAGGAGCTCCCGGTGCCCACCGCGTCCTCGCTCGCCCTCGCCGGCGCCGCCGTCACCGACCGGCAGACCCTGCTGCGCGGCCTGCTGCGCGAGTTCGCCGAGCTGTACGGCGAGTGGCGGGCCGCCGCCGGCGACCCGCACGCGAGCGGACTGCTGCCCGCCTACACCGCCCGCTGCACCACGCTCGGCCGCCCGGTGAGGGTGCAGCTGCCGGGCGAGCGCGAACTGGCCGGCGAGGCCGTCGCGGTGGACGGCGACGGACGGCTGGTCGTCCGCACCCCGGACGGCGCCCGCCACCCGGTCGCCGCCGGGGACGTCGTGCACGTCCGCCCGGAGCGTCCGGACTCCGCCTGATCCGGACGGATGCCCCGGATTGCGGGATTCCGTGCGAACATTCCACCTGGCAGCGGTGTGAGGCGCGCCACTACCCCCGGGTGGTCGGCCGCCCTTGACAGGCAGGACAAGAGGAAGTGCGGCGACCGCACGGGGATGGACCGGTGGCAGACGAGGAATCGGGCAACGGCAACGGCGGGCACGGCACCGGCGGGGCGGGCGAACGCACCGTCGCGCTGGACCTGGAACGGCTGATCCTCGACGCCCCGCGCAAGTACACGCCGTACCAGGCGGCCCGCGCGGCCGACGTCCCGATGGACCTCGCCACCCGGTTCTGGCGGGCGATGGGCTTCCCCGACATCGGCCAGTCCCGGGCGCTCACCGACAACGACGTGATCGCCCTGCGCCGCCTCGCCGGCCTCATCGAGTCCGGACTGCTCAGCGAGCCGATGGCGATCCAGGTCGCCCGCTCCACCGGTCAGACGACCGCCCGGCTCGCCGGCTGGCAGATGGACACCTTCCTGGAGAACCTCACCCAGGCCGTCGAGCCCGGCCTCACCCGCGCCGAGGTCGCCTACCCGCTCACCGAGCTGCTGCTGCCCGAGCTGGAGCAGTTCCTGGTGTACGTCTGGCGCCGCCAGCTCGCCGCCGTCACCGGCCGCGTGGTGCACGCCGCCGAGGACAACGAGATCACCAGCGGTCGGCTCGCCGTCGGTTTCGCCGACCTGGTCGGCTTCACCCGGCTCTCCCGCCGGCTGGAGGAGGAGGAGCTCGGCTCGCTCGTCGAGACCTTCGAGACCACCTGCTCCGACCTCATCGCCGGCCAGGGCGGCCGGGTGGTCAAGACGCTCGGCGACGAGATCCTCTACGTCACCGAGGACCCGGCGGTCGCCGCCGAGATCGCCCTCTGCCTGGTGGAGACGCTCGCCAAGGAGGACACCATGCCCGCGCTGCGGGTCGGCATGGCCTTCGGCACCGTCACCTCCCGGATGGGCGACGTCTTCGGCACCACCGTCAACCTGGCCAGCCGGCTCACCTCCATCGCCCCGCGGGACGCCGTGCTCGTCGACGGCGAGTTCGCCACCGCGCTGGAGCAGACCGGCGCCGTCCCGCCGTACGTGCCGGACGACCCGGCGGGCCGGCAGGCCGAGGGCGGCTTCCCCTTCCACCTGCAGCCGATGTGGCGTCGCCCGGTGCGCGGCCTCGGCCTGGTCGAGCCCTGGCTGCTCACCCGGAGCCACGACCCGGAGTGACCGCGGGCCGCCGCGTGTCGCGAACCCCCGCAACTTCACCTTGACAAATCGGGCAATGCCTTACCAAATCGCCATAATCTTGGTCCAGGATGGATGCGCACCAGGGCGGACCAAGGGACGAGGCGATCCGGTTGAGCGGTGAGGCGGACAGCGCGGCGGACGGAGCCGGCCGACCCCCTGCCACCCCGGACGCGCGCCTGCGCGCGGTCGTCGAACTCGCCCACGACATGGCCGGGGCGCTGACCCCGCTGGAAGCCGTCCGGGCCGCAGCCGTCCGCGCCACCGCCGCGCTGGAGGCCACCATGGCCGCCGTCTCGGTCTGGGACCGCGAGTCCGGCCGGCTCCGGGTGCTCGCCAACTACGGCGAACTCGCCGCCGGCGAGGAGGAGTTCCCCGAGGACGAGTCCTACCCGGTGGCCGACTTCCCGGAGATCGTCACCTACCTCGACGAACACTGGACGACCGGCCGGCTGCCCCGTGCCTGGGTGCAGACCGCGGAGGACACCGACCCCGGCCCGGCACCGGACCACCCGGCCGCCGGCGCCTTCTGCCTGCAGCGCGCCGCCGGACTGCGCCGGCGCGGCCGCGAGTGCTGCCTGGTCGCCCCGATCGTCCTGCACGGCCAGGCCTGGGGCGAGCTCTACCTCGCCCGCAGCGCCGGACTGCCGGTCTTCGACGAGGCCGACGTCGACTACGCCACCCTGCTCGCCGCGCAGATCTCCGCCGGCCTCTCGCAGACCGAACGCCTCGCCGACCTGCGCCGGCTCGCCTTCACCGACCCGCTCACCGGCCTCGCCAACCGGCGCGCCGTCGACGCCCGGCTGGAGAGCGCCCTGCAGGCCCACAACCGCGACAACACCGTCGTCAGCCTGGTCGTCTGCGACGTCAACGGCCTCAAACGGGTCAACGACCAGCTCGGCCACGAGATGGGCGACCGCCTGCTGGAGCGGTTCGCCCACCAGCTCTCGCTCTGCGCCGCCAAACTGCCCGGCAGCCTCGCCGCCCGGCTCGGCGGCGACGAGTTCTGCCTGCTCGTCGAGGGCCAGAAGGCCGACGAGGTGGTGGCCGTCGCCGAGGACCTCTGCGCCCGCGCCCTGCAGCTCACCGAGGGCGAGGGCGTCGCCTGCGGCGTCGCCTCCACCGGCGACTCCATCGGCCCGGTCTCCACCGCCGACCGGCTGTTCCGGCTCGCCGACGCCGCCCAGTACCGCGCCAAGGCCTCCCGGGCCGCCCACCCCGTGGTGGCCGGCCGCAGCCACGGCCCCGGCTTCTCGCCCGACCCGACCGTGCTGCTCGCCGACGCCGCCGACCCGCACCACCGGGCCGACGGCCGCCGCGGCGGCCCCGGCCAGCGCGGCAACGGCGACCGCCGGCGCTTCCGCGGCGCCGCCCGCAGCGCCGACCCCGGCCAACTGCTCACCACCGTGCTCGCCGCGCTCGACCAGAACGAGGTCCACCGCACCAGCCACCCCGCCGACACCCTGGCCCGGATGGTCACCGTCGCCGAGACCTCCGCCCGGCTGCTCGACGCCGTCGCCTGGTGGGTCTCCTACGTGCCGCCGGGCTCGCACCTGATGCGCACCGCGCAGCACGCCGTGTACCGGATGACCAGCGGCCCGAGCAGCTCCGGCGCCGCCACCCAGCGCGCCCAGATCGAGGCCCCGGACGCCGTGTTCGACCTGCGGCACTACCCGCTCACCCGGCGGGCCGCCCGCGGCGGCGGCTTCGCCCTGCGGGCCGGCGCCGCGGGCAACGACCCGTCCGAGGAGGCCGTGATGGTGGTCAGCGGCTACAAGGCGATGGTCGCGGCGGGCGGCCCCAACGCGGCCGGCGGCTGGCTGGTCGAACTCTTCGCCGACGACACCACCCTGCCGCTCGGCCAGATCGCCGCCGCCCTGCGCTCCCTGGTCGCCGTCGCCCTCTCCGGCCCGACCTCCCCACCGCCGGACTAGTGCCGCGCCAGGCAACCTTCGCCCCGTCGCGATGCCCGGCACGCACTCTCGCCGCACCGGACGGAAGTCCGAGTACGTCCAGTACGAGGACTTCCGTCCGGCACGCCGACAGCACGCACCGGACGCCGCTCCTTGACGGCGAAGGTTGCCTGACGCGGCACTAGCGCCTGCTTCCAAGGGGAGCTCGGGTGGTCGATCCAGGGGCGCGGGAACTGCGCGATTCGGATGCGGGCCACCGTGCGCACCAGGGCTGAGCCGGATTCGTCCGGAGCACCCCTCCCTGATTGCGCAGTTCTCCGCCGGCCTTCGGCCGGGAGGTGCCCCCCGCGCGCCCCTGGTGGTGCACCCGCGCCGCTGGATTCGCGCCCGGGGGAGTGGAACCGTCGCGGCGGGGCATCCGACGGGGTGGCTGCGACGGGCCCGCACGGGGTACGTCACAGCTGGGCCACAGGGCCCGTCCGGGGGCTGTGCCCCGCGGGCCGCGGCTGCGACAGTGGCCGGACAGCATCGGGGGACCTGGGAGGGACCATGCGCACCACGTTGGCGGGGGCACTGCTCGCACTGGCACTGGCGGTCGGCGGTTCGGCGCTGGCCGGCGGCGAGGCCGCGGCGGCGACGCCCCGCACCGCACCCGCGGCGGCCGTTCAGCAGGCCCCGGCCCAGGGGTCCGCCCAGGCCCCGGCCCGGGCCAGCGCGCTCGGGCAGGCGGCGGCGCCCGCCCTCGCCCCGGCGGCGTCCAAGCAGAAGACCAAGGTGGCCAAGTCCAAGTCCAAGTCGAAGAAGAAGAAGAGCTTCTTCGGCACGGTCGCCGGCATCGTGATCGGCGTGGTGATCCTCGGCATCGTGCTGATCGTCATCGTCGTCGTGGTGATGGCGATGCGCCGCAGGAACTGACGGAGCGCCGGGTGGCGGCCCGTCAGCCGGCCGCCACCCGCTCCGCCCCGGCGTACACGTTGGCGCTCTCGCCGCGCAGGAAGCCCACCAGGGTGAGGCCCAGCTCCTCGGCGAGCTCGACCGCGAGCGAGGACGGCGCCGAGACCGCGGCCAGCAGCGGCACGCCCGCCAGCGCCGCCTTCTGGGTCAGCTCGAACGAGGCCCGCCCGCTCACCAGCAGCACGTGTCCGGCGAGCGGCAGCCGGCCCTCCCGCAGGGCCCAGCCGATCACCTTGTCCACCGCGTTGTGCCGCCCGACGTCCTCGCGGGCGCAGAGCAGCCTGCCGTCCGCGTCGAACAGCCCGGCCGCGTGCAGCCCGCCGGTGGAGTCGAACGCCCGCTGCGCCGCGCGGAGCCGCTCCGGCAGGGCGTAGAGCAGGGCGGGGGAGACCCGCAGGGCGTCCCGGTCGACCGGCCAGCGGCTGTGCGTGCGCACCGCCTCGACGGTGTCCCGGCCGCAGAGCCCGCAGGCGCTGGTGGTGAGCAGGTTGCGGTGCCCGGAGAGCGGGGCCGCGTCGCCGCGCACCGTCGCGTCCACCACGTTGTAGCTGTTGGCGCCCTCGTCGTCGGTGCCCGCGCAGTAGCGCAGCGCGGCCAACTGCTCGGTGCGGTGGACGACGCCCTCGCCGACCAGGAAGCCCGCGACCAGGTCGAAGTCGTGGCCGGGGGTGCGCATGGTGACGGTCAGCGGCTCGCCGCCGAGCCGTATCTCCAGCGGCTCCTCGGCCGCGAGCGCGTCCGGGCGCACGCCCGTCTCGCTGCCGCGCAGCCGGACCACCCGGCGCCGTACCGTCGCCCGTGCCATCGCCCCTCCGCATGCCGTGTCCGCTGTGCCCAGCCTGCGGCACCGCCCCGTCCTGACGGAAATCCTGGCCGCGGTCGGTCCCCGGCGGCCGCAGAACGCGTCCGGCCAGCGGTTGTCAGATTCCCATTCACCTGATCTCATTGTGCATATGGATATGCACGGTGCTGTGGCCCCCGACGCGCCACTGGTCCAGGTCGGCAAGGCCGACGTCACTGCCGAGGACGTCCTCGCCGTCGCCCGCGGCAACGCCCGGGTCGAGATCGGCCCGGACGCGCTCGCCGAGATGGCCGGCGCCCGCGCCCGGATCGACGCGCTCGCCGCCGAGCCGCGCCCGGTCTACGGCGTCTCCACCGGCTTCGGCGCCCTCGCCGTCCGGCACATCAGCCCCGAGCTGCGCGCCCAGCTGCAGCGCTCCCTGGTGCGCTCGCACGCCGCCGGCATGGGCCCGGTGGTCGAGCGCGAGGTCGTCCGCGCCCTGGTCTTCCTGCGCATGAAGACCCTCGCCTCCGGCCGCACCGGCGTCCGCCCGCTGGTCGCCGAGACCATGGCCGCCCTGCTCAACGCCGGCATCACCCCCGCCGTCCGCGAGTTCGGCTCGCTCGGCTGCTCCGGCGACCTCGCCCCGCTCTCGCACTGCGCCCTCGTGCTGATGGGCGAGGGCACCGCCTTCGGCCCCGACGGCGTCGAGAAGGACGCCGCCGAGCTGCTCGCCGCCGCCGGCATCGAGCCGGTCGAGCTGCTGGAGAAGGAGGGCCTCGCCCTCATCAACGGCACCGACGGCATGCTCGGCATGCTGGTCATGGCCATCGCCGACCTGCAGAAGCTCTTCACCACCGCGGACATCACCGCCGCGATGAGCCTGGAGGCGCTGCTCGGCACCGACAAGGTGCTCGCCCCCGAGCTGCACGCCCCGATCCGCCCGCACCCCGGCCAGGCGCTCTCCGCCGCCAACATGCTGGCCGTGCTCAAGGGCTCCGGCCTCACCGGCCACCACCAGGACGACGCGCCGCGCGTCCAGGACGCCTACTCGATCCGCTGCGCCCCGCAGGTCGCCGGCGCCGGCCGCGACACCGTCGCGCACGCCCGCACCGTCGCCGAGCGCGAGCTCGCCGCCTCCGTCGACAACCCGGTGGTGCTGCCGGACGGCCGGGTCGAGTCCAACGGCAACTTCCACGGCGCCCCGGTCGCGTACGTGCTGGACTTCCTCGCCATCGCCGCCGCGGACCTCGGTTCGATCTCCGAGCGCCGCACCGACCGGCTGCTCGACAAGGCCCGCTCGCACGGCCTGCCGGCCTTCCTCGCCGACGACCCGGGCGTGGACTCCGGCCTGATGATCGCCCAGTACACCCAGGCCGCCCTGGTCAGCGAGAACAAGCGGCTCGCCGTCCCGGCCTCGGTGGACTCCATCCCGTCCTCCGCGATGCAGGAGGACCACGTGTCGATGGGCTGGTCGGCCGCGCGCAAGCTGCGCCAGGCGGTCGTCAACCTGACCCGGGTGCTGGCCGTGGAGCTGGTCGCCGCCGGCCGGGCGCTGGAGATCCGTGCCGAGGGCGGCAGCGGCCCGCTCGCCCCGGCCACCGCCGCCGCGATCGCCGCGGCCCGCGAGGCCGGCGTCGGCGGCCCCGGCCGGGACCGCTTCCTCTCGCCCGACCTGGAGGCCGCCGCGGCGCTGGTCGCCTCCGGCGCGCTGGTCACCGCGGTCGAGCGGGTCACCGGCCCGCTGGGCTGACGTCCCGGTGGGACGGCCGGTCTCAGTACCGGTCGTCCCGCCGCCGCTCCCGGCCCCGGCCGGCCCGCGCGGAGGAGATGTTGATGCCGACGATGCCCGCCCAGCAGACGATCAGGCCGGGCAGCCGGGCGCTCTCGGCGGCGATCGCGGACAGCGGGATGCCCATCACCAGCGAGAGCACCTGCACCTTGAACTGGGGGTTCCCGGGCCGCCGCACCGGCTCGGCGGCGCCGAGGCGCTCGGTCACGCGCTGCTCGACCCGGGCGTCCAGCCGCTCGTCCAGGCGTGCGAGGAAGGAGTCGACGATCTCCGCCTCGTACTCCTTGCCGAGCTCCTTGCGGGTCTGCACGGCGGCGTCGAGGTCGCGCGCGAGGTCGTCCTTCGAGAGGTCCATGGCCCCAGCCTGGCCGCCTCGGCGGGCCGCGGTCCACCGCCGGAGCGCGATCTCGGGGACGGGTCAGGGCCGTCTCGGGGTGACCCCGGGGGCGACCCCGACCCCGACCCCGCCCCCGGTACCGGCCGCGCGGGCCGTCCCGACCCGCGAAACACCGTTGCCCGCATGCCAGGACTGCGCGACAGTCGTCCCAGCCGCCGCCGCCAACGGTGCGCAGCGCTCACGAGCCCGGAGGAACCGCCGATGACAGCCCTGGACGAGACCGGCACCGCGGGCCCCTCCGCCCGACTCCTCCAGCTGTTCGAGGGCCACCGGCTCACCCCGACCCAGCGCCGGATCGCGCACTCCCTCGTCCGGCACGCCACCGAGGCGCCGTTCCTGTCCAGCGTGGAGGTCGCCGAGCTGGCCGGCGTCAGCCAGCCGTCGGTGACCCGCTTCGCCGTCGCGCTCGGCTACGACGGCTACCCGGCGCTGCGCAAGCAGCTGCGCGAACTCGGCGCGGGGGAGTCCGCGCCGGCCGCGGAGACCCCCGCGGACGCCGTCCGCAACGAGCACCAGCTGGCGGTGCTGGCCGAGATCGAGCACCTGCGCCACCTCGCCGAGCTGCTCGCCGACCCGGAGCCGATCGTCCGCGCCGCCCGGCTGCTCGCCGCCTCCCGGCCGCTGCCGGTGCTCGGCCTGCGGGCCGCCTCGGCCCAGGCGCACGGCTTCGCCTACTTCGCCGCCAAGGTGCACCCGGACGTCCGGCTGCTGGACGAGGGCGGCTCGATGCTGGCCGACCGGATCGAGCAGGCCGCCTCGGCCGGTGCCACCGCGCTGGCCTGCTTCGCCCTGCCCCGCTATCCGCGGGAGCTGATGGACGCCCTGATCACCGCCCGGGAGTGCGGGCTGACGGTGGTGACGGTCGCCGACAGCGCCTTCGCGCCGGTCGCCAAGCTCTCCGACCTGATGCTGCCCGCCGCGGTCGGCACCGGCCTGGTCTTCGACACCGCCTGCGCACCGATGATGCTCGGCCGGGTGCTGCTGCAGACCATGTGCGACGAGATCCCCGGCGCCGAGGCCCGGCTGGAGGCCATCGAGCAGTCGGCGACCGCCCGCGGGCTGTTCCTGGAGTAGCCCGCCGTCCGGCGCGCCGCCGCCCGCCTCCCGGCGTGCGGAGCCGGTGCACGGGGGCACCCGGCGGCACGCGGGGTGCAACTGTGCGCGTTTCGACGGGTTGGCGCCCGCCCGGGAGCGGGCATCCCCCAGACAGGGCCCGGCCGCGGGCCGGACGGGGGTGAACGGGATGCGGGTGATCCACCAGATGAGACCGACCGCTCGGCTGGCCGACGGGGCCGACGAGTGGTCCTGTCCGACCTGCGGGCGGCGGATCGTGCTGCGCCGTCCGCCGGACCCGGGCATCACCGTGCTGGACGCGGGCGACGAGTCCGCCGTGCACATCGGGATCACCGAGCCGACCGCCGCCGAGCGGGCCGCCGCGGAGGCCGCCGAGCGGTACGGGCTGGGCCCGGTCCAGGAGATCCCGCGTCCGCCGGCCCGCGGGCCGGCGGACGCCCGGGAGGCGCAGGAGGGTGCGGCCGGCCGGGAGGCGGCGGCCGTCGACGCCCGGGACCGCGCCTGGCTGGCCGAGATCGGCATCGACTGGGAGGGCGGCGCGGCCGCCTGAGCCGGTCGTGGCGGTGGCGGGAATAGCCGCCGCCACGGGTTCGTTCAGCCGCATGTAGTTGAAAGCTGAACGATCTGGAGAGTGAGTGCCATGCAGTTCGGGATCTTCACCGTGGGTGACGTCACCGAGGACCCGACCACCGGCCGGACGCCGACCGAGCACGAGCGGATCAAGGCCATGGTGGCGATCGCGCAGAAGGCCGAGGAGGTGGGCCTGGACGTCTTCGCGACCGGCGAGCACCACAACCCGCCGTTCGTGCCGTCCTCGCCGACCACCATGCTCGGCCACATCGCGGCCCGCACCGACCGGCTGATCCTCTCCACCTCGACCACGCTGATCACCACCAACGACCCGGTGAAGATCGCCGAGGACTTCGCGATGCTCCAGCACCTGGCCGACGGCCGGGTCGACCTGATGCTCGGCCGCGGCAACACCGGCCCGGTGTACCCGTGGTTCGGCCAGGACATCCGCCAGGGCATCCCGCTCGCGATCGAGAACTACGCGCTGCTGCACAAGCTGTGGCGCGAGGACGTGGTCGACTGGCAGGGCCGCTTCCGCACCCCGCTGCAGGGCTTCACCTCGACCCCGCGCCCGCTGGACGGCGTCCCGCCGTTCGTCTGGCACGGCTCGATCCGCAGCCCCGAGATCGCCGAGCAGGCCGCCTACTACGGCGACGGCTTCTTCGCCAACAACATCTTCTGGCCGAAGGAGCACTTCCAGCGCCTGGTCAACCTCTACCGCGAGCGGTACGCGCACTACGGCCACGGCGCCCCGGAACAGGCCGTCGTCGGCCTCGGCGGGCAGGTCTTCCTGCGCCGCAACTCGCAGGACGCGGTGCGCGAGTTCCGCCCGTACTTCGACAACGCCCCGGTCTACGGGCACGGCCCGTCGCTGGAGGAGTTCACCGAGCAGACCCCGCTGACCGTCGGCAGCCCGCAGGAGGTCGTCGACAAGACGCTCACCTTCCGCGAGTCCTTCGGCGACTACCAGCGCCAGCTCTTCCTGGTCGACCACGCCGGGCTGCCGCTGAAGACGGTGCTGGAGCAGCTGGACCTGCTCGGCGAAGAGGTGATCCCGGTGCTGCGCAAGGAGTTCGCCTCCGGCCGCCCGGCCGGCGTGCCGGACGCCCCCACCCACGTCTCGCTGCTCGCCCGGCGGGACGCCGCCGACACGACCGCCGACAACACCCCCGAGGAGGCCCGATGACCGCCCCGCTCAAGCTGGTCGCCGTGTCGGCCGGTCTGTCCGTGCCCTCGTCCACCCGGCTGCTCGCCGACCGCCTGGCCGGCGCCGTCCGGACGGCGCTGGAGGGCCGGCGGGAGGTCGAGGTCGAGGTGGTCGAACTGCGCGGCCTCGCCCGGCCTATCGCCGACCACCTGGTGACCGGATTCCCCGGTCCGGAGCTGCGGGCCGCCCTGGAGTCGGTGGAGGCCGCGGACGGCCTGATCGCGGTCACGCCGATCTTCAGCGCCTCGTACAGCGGCCTGTTCAAGTCCTTCTTCGACGTGCTCGACCGGGAGGCGCTGACCGGCACCCCGGTGCTGGTCGCCGCCACCGGCGGCACCGCCCGGCACTCGCTGGCCCTGGAGCACGCCGTACGGCCGCTCTTCGCCCACCTGCGGGCGGTCGTGGTGCCGACCGCGGTGTTCGCCGCCTCCGAGGACTGGGGTCCCGGCGGCGACGCCGAGGGGCTCGGCCCGAGGATCGCCCGGGCCGGCGGGGAACTCGCCGACCTGCTCGCGGGCCGCCCGCCCCGGCCCCGGACGGGGCCCGAGGTGGTGCCCTTCGAGCAGCAGCTGGCGGCCCTGCGCGCGGGCTGACGGCGCGCTCCACGGCGGGGGGGGGGGGCGGGGGGGCCCCCCCCGCCGCCCGCCGTCGTGTTCCGGGGGCGTGCCGCCGCGCGGGGCGGCACGGATCCTGGTCCGATTGGTGCTGAGGTCTGGCTTCCGAGTGAATGACTGGATATATTCAGTCTCGGTAAGCCTGAATGAATTCATCCGCAAGGAGGCCGGAGGCATGGTGGACCAGGTGAGCGGCCCGCGCGAGGTGCGCGCGGCACGGGGGACGCAGCTGACCGCACAGGGCTGGCAGCAGGAGGCCGCCCTGCGGATGCTCATGAACAACCTCGACCCGGAGGTCGCCGAGCACCCGTCGAAGCTCGTCGTCTACGGCGGCACCGGCAAGGCGGCCCGCGACTGGCGTTCGTACGACGCCATGGTCCGCACCCTGCAGAACCTCAAGCAGGACGAGACCATGCTGGTGCAGTCCGGCCGGCCGGTCGGCGTCATGCAGACCCACGAGTGGGCGCCGCGCGTCCTGATCGCCAACTCCAACCTGGTCGGCGACTGGGCGAACTGGGAGGAGTTCCGGCGCCTGGAGTCGCTCGGCCTCACCATGTACGGCCAGATGACCGCCGGCTCCTGGATCTACATCGGCACCCAGGGCATCCTCCAGGGCACCTACGAGACCTTCGCGGCCGTCGCCGACAAGAAGTTCAACGGCACCCTCGAAGGCACCATCACCCTCACCGCCGGCCTCGGCGGCATGGGCGGCGCCCAGCCGCTCGCCGTCACCATGAACGGCGGCGTCGCGATCTGCATCGACTGCGACCCCTCCCGGATCGCCCGCCGGATCGAGCACCGCTACCTGGACGTGGAGGCCAAGAACCTCGCCCACGCCCTCGAACTCGCCACCGCCGCCCGGGACAAGAAGCAGCCGCTCTCCATCGGCCTGCTCGGCAACGCCGCCGAGCTCGTCCCGCAGCTGCTCGCGATGGACGCCCCGATCGACATCGTCACCGACCAGACCAGCGCCCACGACCCGCTGAGCTACCTGCCGATCGGCGTCGCCTTCGACGACATGGCCACCTACGCCGCCGAGAAGCCCGCCGAGTTCACCGAGCGCTCGCGCGAGTCGATGGCCAAGCACGTCGAGGCCATGGTCGGCTTCCAGGACCGCGGCGCCGAGGTCTTCGACTACGGCAACTCGATCCGCGGCGAGGCCCAGCTCGCCGGCTACGACCGGGCGTTCGCCTTCCCCGGCTTCGTCCCGGCGTACATCCGCCCGCTGTTCTGCGAGGGCAAGGGCCCGTTCCGCTGGGCCGCGCTCTCCGGCGACCCGCAGGACATCGCCAAGACCGACAAGGCCGTCCTCGACCTCTTCCCGGAGAACGAGTCGCTGCACCGCTGGATCAAGATGGCCCAGGAGAAGGTCCACTTCCAGGGCCTCCCGGCGCGCATCTGCTGGCTCGGCTACGGCGAGCGCGACAAGGCCGGCGAGCGCTTCAACGACATGGTCGCCTCCGGCGAGCTGTCCGCGCCGATCGTCATCGGCCGCGACCACCTCGACTGCGGCTCCGTCGCCTCCCCGTACCGCGAGACCGAGTCCATGCTCGACGGCTCCGACGCCATCGCCGACTGGCCGCTGCTCAACGCCATGGTCAACGTCGCCTCCGGCGCCTCCTGGGTCTCCATCCACCACGGCGGCGGCGTCGGCATCGGCCGCTCGATCCACGCCGGCCAGGTCACCGTCGCCGACGGCACCGCCCTCGCCGGCGAGAAGATCCGCCGGGTGCTCACCAACGACCCGGGCATGGGGGTCATCCGGCACGTCGACGCCGGCTACGACCGCGCCGTCGAGGTCGCCGGCGAGCGGGGCGTGCGCGTCCCCATGGGCGAGCTGTGACCGACACCTTCCAGCGGATGTGGGCGGAGCTGCTCCCCGTGGGCCGCTCCGCCTCGTCCGGCGGCTACCGCCGCTTCGCCTGGAACTCCGCCGACGCCGAATGCCGGGCCTGGTTCGAGCAGCAGGCCCGCGACCGCGGCCTGCACCACGAACTCGACCACAACGGCAACCAGTGGGCCTGGCTGGGCGATCCGCACGGCGAGGGCGCCGTGGTCACCGGCTCGCACCTGGACTCCGTACCGGACGGCGGCGCCTTCGACGGCCCGCTCGGCGTGGTCTCCGCCTTCGCCGCCCTGGACGAACTCCGCTCCCGCGGCGCCCGGTTCACCAAGCCGCTGGCCATCGTCAACTTCGGGGACGAGGAGGGCGCCCGGTTCGGCGTCGCCTGCATCGGCTCCCGGCTCACCGCCGGCGTCCTCTCCAAGGAGCAGGCGCACGGCCTGCGCGACGCCGACGGCGTCCGGCTGCCCGACGCCATGGAGAAGGCCGGGTACGACCCCGACGCCATCGGCGCCGACCGCGAACGGCTCGCCCGCATCGGCGCGTTCGTCGAACTCCACGTCGAGCAGGGCCGCTACCTCGCCGAGGGGCAGAGCGTCGGCGTCGCCAGCGCGATCTGGCCGCACGGCCGCTGGCGGTTCGACTTCCACGGCGAGGCCAACCACGCCGGCACCACCCGCATCGAGGACCGCCGCGACCCGATGCTCACCTACGCCAACACCGTGCTCGCCGCCCGGAAGAAGGCGAAGCTGGCCGGCGCCCTCGCCACCTTCGGCAAGGTCGCCGTCGAGCCCAACGGCACCAACGCCATCGCCTCCCTCGTCCGCGGCTGGCTCGACTCCCGCGCCGCCGACGAGGCCACCCTCGACGAGGTCGTGGAGGAGATCCGGCGGGCCGCGTACGAGCGCGGCGAGCGCGACGGCGTCCGGGTCGAGCTGACCCGCGAGTCGTACACGCCCGTCGTCGACTTCGACGGCCCGCTGCGCGACCGGCTCGCCCGCGTCATCGGCCGGGCCGACGGTCGCCCCGTCCCGGTGCTGCCCACCGGCGCGGGACACGACGCCGGAATCCTGGCATCGGCCGTTCCGACCGCCATGCTGTTCGTACGTAACCCGAGCGGAGTCTCGCACTCCCCGGCGGAGCACGCCGAGGAGGACGACTGCCTCGCGGGTGTGGCCGCGCTCGCCGACGTACTGGAGGACCTCGCATGTCAGGGCTGACGTACTGGGCGGAGCACGCCTGGCTGCCGCACGCCAGCGGCACCGTCGTCGAGAAGGACGTGCTGATCACCGTCGGGCCCGGCGGGCGGATCGGCCACGTCACCCCCGACAGCGGGCCCTGCCCGCCCGGTGCCGTCCGGCTCGGCGGCCTGCTGCTCCCCGGTCAGGCCAACGCGCACTCGCACGCCTTCCACCGGGCGCTGCGCGGCAACGTCCAGGTCGGTTCCGGCACCTTCTGGACCTGGCGGGACACCATGTACCGCTTCGCCGGCGCCCTCGACCCCGACAGCTACCTCGACCTCGCCACCGCCGTCTACGCCGAGATGGCCCTCGCCGGCATCACCGCCGTCGGCGAGTTCCACTACCTGCACCACGCCCCCGGCGGCGCCCGCTACGAGGATCCCAACGCGATGGGCCTCGCCCTCGTCGAGGCGGCGGACCGGGCCGGCATCCGGATCACCCTGCTCGACACCTGCTACCTCTCCTCCGGCTTCGGCGAAGAGGTCACCAAGCCCCAGCTGCGCTTCAGCGACGGGGACGCAGACGCCTGGGCCGCCCGCGCGGACGCGCTCAAGCCCACCGAGCACGCGAGGATCGGCGCCGCCGTCCACTCCGTCCGCGCGGTGCCCGCCGACCAGCTGGCCACCGTCGCGCACTGGGCCGCCATGCGGAAGGCCCCGCTGCACGTCCACCTCTCCGAGCAGACCGCGGAGAACGACGCCTGCCTCACCGCCCACGGCGTCACCCCCACCCGGCTGCTCGCCGACCACGGCGTGCTCGGCCCCCGGACCTCCGCGGTGCACGCCACCCACCTCACCGACGAGGACATCCGGCTGCTCGGCGACTCCGGCACGACCATCTGCATGTGCCCCACGACCGAACGGGACCTCGCGGACGGCATCGGCCCGGCCCGCCGCCTGGCGAACTCCGGCTGCCCGGTCAGCCTCGGCAGCGACAGCCACGCGATCATCGACCCCTTCGAGGAGGCACGGGCCCTGGAGCTGAACGAACGGCTCCGCACCCGCACCCGCGGACACTGGACGGCACACGCCCTGCTCCGCGCCGGCACCGAGGACGGCCACGCCTCCCTCGGCTGGCCCGAGGCCGGCCGGATCGAGGCCGGCGCACTCGCCGACTTCACCGCCGTCGCCCTGGACAGCGTCCGCACCGCGGGCCCCGGGCCGCAGCTCGGGGCGGAGACCGCGGTGTTCGCGGCCACCGCGGCGGACGTCCGCCACGTGGTCGTCGGCGGCCGCCACATCGTCAAGGACGGCATCCACCAGCTCGTCCAGGACGTCCCCACCGCCCTCCGCAACGCCATCACCTCCCTCGGAACCTGAGAGGGAGTCGTCAGGGGCGCATGGGGCACCTCCCGGCCGGAGGCCGGGGGAGAACTGCGCAGTCCGGGACGGGGCATCGAGACGGAACAGGGTGACCCCGGTTCGTCCGTGAGCCGCATCCGGACCGCGCAGTTCCCGTGCCCCCGTCGGCGTTCCCACCGTGAAAGGACAACGTTGAGCACCCTCATCACCGGCATCGGCAGTCTGGTCACCAACGACCCCGGGCTCGGCGCGGGCCCGCTGGGGCTGGTCGAGGACGCGGCCGTCGTGGTGGACGGCGACCGCATCGCCTGGGTCGGACCGGCGGCCGCCGCCCCCGCCGCGGACGACCGCTTCGACGCGGCCGGCCGCGCCCTGCTCCCCGGCTTCGTCGACTCGCACTCCCACCTGGTCTTCGCCGGCGACCGCACCGCCGAGTTCAACGCCCGGATGTCCGGCCGGTCGTACTCGGCCGGCGGCATCCGGACGACCGTGGCCGCCACCCGGGCCGCCTCCGACGCGGAGCTGGACGCCAACCTCGCCCGCTTCCTGCGCGAGGCGCTGCGCCAGGGCACCACCACGGTGGAGTGCAAGTCCGGCTACGGCCTGACCGTCGAGGACGAGGCGAGGGCGCTGCGGATCGCCGCCCGGCACACGCCGGAGACCACCTACCTCGGCGCGCACGTGGTGGCGCCCGAGTTCGCGGACGACCCGGCCGGCTACGTGGAGCTGGTGACCGGCGAGATGCTGGACGCCTGCGCCCCGCACGCCAAGTGGGTGGACGTCTTCTGCGAGCGCGGCGCCTTCGACGGCGACCAGGCACGTGCCGTCCTCACCGCGGGCGCGGCCCGCGGCCTGGTGCCGCGGGTGCACGCCAACCAGCTGTCGTACGGCCCGGGCGTGCAGCTCGCCGTGGAGCTGGGGGCGGCGTCCGCCGACCACTGCACCCACCTGACCGACGAGGACGTGGCCGCCCTGGCCGGCTCTGAGACCGTGGCGACGCTGCTGCCCGGCGCCGAGTTCTCCACCCGCGCCGAGTACCCGAACGCCCGCAGGCTGCTGGACGCGGGCGCCGCGGTGGCCCTGTCCACCGACTGCAACCCGGGGTCGAGCTTCACCAGCTCGATGGCCTTCTGCATCGCGGTCGCGGTGCGCGAGATGGGGATGACCCCGGACGAGGCGGTGTTCGCGGCCACCGCCACCGGCGCCCGGGCGCTGCGCCGGACGGACGTCGGCACCGTCACCGTGGGCGCCCGCGCGGACCTGCTGCTGCTGGACGCCCCCTCGCACGTGCACCTGGCCTACCGCCCGGGTGTGCCGCTGACGGCGGCGGTGTGGCGCAACGGCGTGCGCGAGGTCTGAGGCCCGCAGGTCACCGGCGGGCACGGAAAGGGAGGGCGCGATCCGCGCCCTCCCTCGTTCCGTGCAGGGTTGTGCCCTGGGCGGGTCCATTTTTTCGGTTCGCCCGGCCCGGGACAACCGCCGACCGGGGGGATTCCGCACCCGGTGCACCCGCCGGTCGGCGGGTACGGCAGCGGCCCGGCACGGATGGTCCGTGCCGGGCCGCTGCGTCGCGCCGGGTGCGTCAGTGCACGTCGCCCATGAGGCGGACGACCTTCTTGCGGTACATCGCGAGGCCGAGGCCGGCGACGATCGCGGCCACGCCCTGGACGGCGAAGTACCAGGTGGTGCCGGTGGCGTCGCCCAGCACCAGCTGGACGATCGCGGCCACGCAGTCACCGGCGGTGACGGCGAGGAACCAGACGCCCATCATCTGGCTGGCGTACTTCGCCGGGGCCAGCTTGGTGGTGACGGAGAGGCCGACGGGGGAGAGGGTCAGCTCACCGACCGTCTGGACCAGGTAGACCACGGCCAGCCACAGCGGGGTGACCTTGACGCCGCCCGCGGCGGCGGCCATCGCCAGCATCATGACCAGGAAGGACCCGCCGATCATCAGCAGACCGAAGGCGAACTTCATGGTGGTGCTCGGGTTCTTGCCGCGGCGGGCGAGCGCCACCCACAGCCAGGCGAAGACCGGGGCCAGCGCCATGATGTAGAGCGGGTTCAGCGACTGGAACCAGCTGGACGGGAACGCGAACCCGAACAGCGTGGAGGCGGTGCTGTCGTCGGCGAAGACGCTCAGGGTGGAGCCGGACTGGTCGTAGATCATCCAGAACACGGCGGCGGCCACGAAGAACCAGATGTAGCCGCTCATCTTGGACTGCTCGGCCTCGTCGAGGTCCTTGTCGCGCTTGACCCGGGCGAAGACGAACACCGGGATCGCGATGCCCGCGATCGACAGCGGCCAGATCGCCCAGTCGATGGTGAAGCGGCCGCTCAGGACGACGACGGCGTAGAACGCGACCGCGACGGCCAGCCACAGGCCGGCCTTGCGGAGGACCGCGCGCTTCTCGTCGGCCGGCATCGGGGCGGTCACGACGTCGCTGGCGGCGGCCAGGTGGCGGGTGCCGAGCAGGAACTGGCCGAGGCCGAGCGCCATGCCGACGCCGGCGAGGGCGAAGCCCAGGTGCCAGTTGACGCTCTGGCCGACGGTGCCGATGACCAGCGGGGCGGCGAAGGCACCGAGGTTGATGCCCATGTAGAAGATCGTGAAGCCGCCGTCGCGACGCGGGTCGTTCGGGCCGTCGTACAGGTGGCCGACCATCGTCGAGATGTTGGCCTTGAGCAGGCCGGAGCCGAGCGCGATGAAGCCGAGGCCGGTGAAGAACGAGGCCGAGAACGGCACGGCCAGCAGGAAGTGGCCGATCATGATGATCGTGCCGCCGAGCGCCACGGTCTTGCGGGCGCCGAGGAAGCGGTCGGCGATCCAGCCGCCCGGCAGGGCGAGCAGGTACACCATCGCGTTGTAGACGCTGTAGACCGCCGTGGCCACGGCGATCTTCATGCCGAGGCCGCCCTCGGTGGTGGCGGCCGTCATGTAGAGCACCAGCAGGGCACGCATGCCGTAGAAGCTGAAGCGCTCCCACATCTCGGTCATGAAGAGGGTGGCGAGCCCTCGGGGGTGCCCGAAGAAGGTCTTGCCACTGGGAGGGGCCTGGCGGATGCCGGCGTCCAGGGTGGTAGTCGCCATGTGTGGTGGGTTCCTTGCCTGTGTTCGTCCGCCGAGGGGTGTTGGCGGGCGGGGACCGGACCACTGTACGGGGACGATGGCATGACATTTGATGACAAGTGCACGGGCGTCGGTATTGTCCGGGTAAAGTCCCCGCGACTACAGGTTGTTCATTCGATGGTAACTCGGAAATTCTTCCTTCGAAACGAAGATCGAATAGCAGAATCTCCGATTGTCGCCCTCCGAAGCGGTTCTCGGCGCGGACATGGCGGGCCATAGGTAACGATCACGGCTCTGTGAAACAGTTCACAGCACCTTGCGATCACCGGAGCGGACTACCATCACCCCCATGACCTGTGTGCTGCTGGCCGAGGACGACCCGGCAATCTCCGAACCGCTGGCCCGCGCGCTCCGTCGCGAGGGGTACGACGTGCTCGTGCGCGAGGACGGGCCGGCCGCGCTGGCCGCGGGCCTCGCCGAGGACGTCGACCTGATCGTCCTGGACCTCGGCCTGCCCGAGATGGACGGCCTGGAGGTCTGCCGCAGGCTGCGCGCCGACGGCCGCAGCTGCCCCGTGCTGGTGCTCACCGCCCGGGCCGACGAGGTGGACACGGTGGTCGGCCTCGACGCCGGCGCCGACGACTACGTCACCAAGCCCTTCCGGCTGGCCGAGCTGCTGGCCCGCGTCCGGGCGCTGCTGCGCCGCGGCAACGTGGACCAGCTCACCACCGGCGCCCACGGCGTCAAGATCGACATCGAGTCGCACCGCGCCTGGCTCGGTGAGGAGGAGCTCACCCTCTCCGCCAAGGAGTTCGAGCTGCTGCGGGTCCTGGTGCGGGACGCCGGTCGGGTGGTCACCCGCGAGGAGATCATGCGCCAGGTCTGGGACACCACCTGGTGGACGTCCACCAAGACCCTGGACATGCACATCTCCTGGCTGCGCAAGAAGCTCGGCGACGACGCCGCGAACCCGCGCTACATCGCCACCGTCCGCGGCGTCGGCTTCCGGTTCGAGAAGAACTGACCCCGGCCGCACCGCGGCAGCACCCGAACCACCGACCTGAGCGAAGGCGTTCCCCGGCGTGAAGCGCAGAATGATCAACTCGCTGCTGGGCGTCGTCCTGGTGGTGGTCGCGGTGTTCTGCGTCCCGCTGGCGCTCATCGAGAAGCAGAGCATCGTGAACGCCGCCGAGGACCGGGTCGACGCCGCCGCCGTCCGGGTCCTCGGCCTGGTCGAGAACCGGCTCGCCGCGGGCGAGCCGGTGACCGGCGAGAAGTTCGCCGCCCAGGTCACCGACGGCTCCTTCGTCACCGTCGACATCCCCGGGCAGCCGCTGATCGCGGCCGGCCGCCCGGTCGACGGCCCGGCGCTGACCGCCACCGAGGAGGGCGCCAGCGGGGAGACGGTGACCGTCCAGCAGTCCCGCGAGGACGTCGACCACGAGATCGGCAACATGCTGCTGCTGCTCGGCGTGGTCGCCCTGCTCGCCGTCCAGGCCGCGGTGGCCCTCGCGGTCTGGCAGGCCAAGCGCCTGGCCCGCCCGCTCACCGAACTCGCCGAGACCGCCGAGCGCCTCGGGTCCGGCGACCCCCGCCCTCGCGACCGCCGCTACGGCGTGCCCGAACTCGACCGGATCGCCGAGGTGCTGGACGTCAGCGCGGTGCGGATCGCCCGGATGCTCACCGCCGAGCGCCGGCTCGCCGCCGACGCCTCGCACCAGCTCCGCACCCCGCTCACCGCGCTGTCCATGCGGCTGGAGGAGATCACCGCGCTCGCCGAGGAGCCGGACACCGTCAAGGAGGAGGCGACGATCGCCCTCCAGCAGGTGGAGCGGCTCACCGACGTCGTGCAGCGGCTGCTCACCAACCAGCGGGACCCGGCCAGCCCGACCGCCGTCACCTTCGACCTCGACGAGGTGCTCAAGCAGCAGGTCGAGGAGTGGAGCGCCCCGTTGCGGGCGGCCGGCCGCCGGCTGCTGATGGAGGGCATGCGCGGCACCAAGGTGATCGGCACGCCCGGCACGGTGGCCCAGGTGATGGCCACGCTGATCGAGAACTCGCTGATGCACGGCGGCGGCGACATCACCCTGCGGGTCCGCCGCACCGGCTCATCGGTCGTGGCCGAGGTGCAGGACGAGGGCCCGGGCGTCCCGCCCGAGCTCGGCAACCGGGTCTTCGAGCGGGCGGTCAGCGGACGCAACTCCACCGGCATCGGCCTGGCCGTCGCCCGCGACCTCGCGGAGGCGGACGGCGCCCGCCTGGAGCTGCTCTCGCTCAGGCCCCCGGTGTTCGCGCTCTTCCTCGGCAGCGGCCGGGACGAGGACGAGGAGGCCGTCGAGCCGCGGCGCTGAGCGCGGCCCGGACGGGCGTCACTTCACGTAGTGCGGTTCCTCGGCGGCCAGCAGCAGTTCGGCCTCGGTGACCACCCCGGGCTCGGCGGCGGCCTCGGGCCCGGCCAGCTCCGGCATCGCCTTGAACACCCAGGTGCGGTAGGAGACGAAGCGGAAGACCGTGCCGACCGCCAGACCGGCCACCTTGGCGGCGACCTGCTCCATGTGCGTGTCCAGGCCCAGCACGTAGACCGAGAAGCCGAGCACGCCGGTCTCGATCAGCATGCCGGCGCCGCTGAACACCAGGAAGAGCGTGATCTCGCGCTTGCGGGAGGCCGCGTCGCGGTCCTTGTAGAGCCAGTACCGGTAGCCGAGGTAGTTGGTGGCGATGGCCACCAGGGTCGCCGCCACGTTGGAGCGCAGCGAGGCGAGGTTCAGCCCGTTGATGCAGACCCAGAAGACCAGGAAGTTGACCACCACGCCGCTCAGCCCGACGACGCCGAACTTGATCATCTCGCCGGACATGCCGCGCAGGCGCTGCACCAACGAAGGCTGGGTCGCGGTGGTCGTGGTCATCCGGGTGTCTCCTGAGTGACGTACGGGAGGACGAGCGGTGCCCGCGCGGGCGCAGCGCGAAGGGGCGCCTCGTGTACGCACGTGCGTGGCGAAGGCCCGGGCCACCAGGCTACTCGCTCCCACGGGCCCCATCGGCGCCCGGTCGCCCTCCTGTCCCCCGTGAACCACCGGTGCACCGGCTCCGACCGGCCCGGATATCCTGGGCAGCGTGACTTTCGCGGGCAGTGCAAAATTTCCAGTGGTCGGCGTGATCGGTGGCGGACAGCTGGCGCGCATGGCGCACCAGGCCGGCATCCCGCTCGGCATCCGTTTCCGGCTCCTCGCCGACACCCCGCAGGACTCCGCGGCGCAGGTGGTGTCCGACGTGGTCCTCGGTGACTACCGGGACCTGGAGACGCTGCGCCGCTTCGCCGCCGGCTGCGACGTGATCACCTTCGACCACGAGCACGTGCCGACCGAACACCTGCGGGCGCTGCAGGCCGACGGCGTGGCCGTCCGGCCCGGTCCGGACGCCCTGGTGAACGCCCAGGACAAGGGCGTGATGCGGGCGAAGCTGGACTCGATCGGCGTGCCCTGCCCGCGCCACCGGATCGTCGCCGACCCGGCCGACGTGACCGCCTTCGCCGAGGAGGGCGCCGGCTACCCGGTCGTCCTGAAGACCGTCCGCGGCGGCTACGACGGCAAGGGCGTCTGGGTCGTCGCCGACGAGGCCGAGGCCGCCGCGCCGTTCCTGGCCGGCGTTCCGGTGCTGGCCGAGGAGAAGGTCGACTTCCTGCGCGAGCTGGCCGCGAACGTCGTCCGCTCGCCCAGCGGCCAGGCCGTCGCCTACCCGGTGGTGGAGAGCGTCCAGGAGAACGGCGTCTGCGCCGAGGTCACCGCGCCCGCGCCGGACCTCGCCCCGGAGCTCGCCGCCGAGGCCCAGCAGCTCGCGCTGCGGATCGCCGGCGAGCTGGACATCACCGGCCACCTCGCGGTGGAGCTGTTCCAGGCCCGGGACGGCCGCATCCTCGTCAACGAGCTGGCGATGCGCCCGCACAACTCCGGCCACTGGTCCCAGGACGGCTCGGTCACCTCGCAGTTCGAGAACCACCTGCGGGCCGTCCTCGACCTGCCGCTCGGCGACCCGCGCCCGCGCGCCCCGTGGACGGTCATGGTCAACGTGCTCGGCGGCGACTACCCGGACATGTACCACGCCTTCCTGCACTGCATGGCCCGCGACCCCGGCCTCAAGATCCACATGTACGGCAAGGACGTGAAGCCGGGCCGCAAGGTCGGCCACGTCAACGTCGTCGGGGACGACCTCGACGACGTCCGTGAGCGCGCCCGCCACGCGGCCGCCTACCTGCGAGGAACGATCACCGAATGACCAACCCCGAGGCTCCGCTCGTCGGCATCGTCATGGGCTCGGACTCCGACTGGCCCGTGATGGAGGCCGCCGCGCAGGCGCTGGCCGAGTTCGAGGTCCCCTTCGAGGTGGACGTCGTCTCCGCCCACCGCATGCCGCGCGAGATGGTGGCGTACGGCGAGCAGGCGCACGCCCGCGGGCTGAAGGCGATCATCGCCGGGGCCGGCGGCGCCGCCCACCTCCCCGGCATGCTGGCCTCCGTCACGCCGCTGCCGGTCATCGGCGTCCCGGTGCCGCTGAAGTACCTGGACGGCATGGACAGCCTGATGTCGATCGTGCAGATGCCCGCCGGCGTGCCGGTGGCCACCGTGTCGATCGCCGGCGCCCGCAACGCCGGCCTGCTGGCCGTGCGGATGCTCGCCGCCTTCGATCCGGAGCTCGCCGAGCGGATGGTGGACTTCCAGGCCGAGCTGAACGCCCAGGCCACCGAGAAGGGCAAGAAGCTCCGCGCCCGCGCGGGCGGCAACCAGGGCTGAGCCCCCCGACCGGCCCGGGCCGATCACCCGGGCCGATCGCCCGGGCCGGGCGGGCGCGCCGGTGTAGAACGGGGGGATGACCCCTGAACTGCTCGACCGCGCCCGCGCCGTGCTCCGCGACACCCCCGTGGTGGACGGGCACAACGACCTCCCCTGGGCGATGCGCTCCCAGGTCGGCTACGACCTGGACGCGCTCGACCTGGCGGCCGACCAGAGCGCCCGCCTGCACACCGACCTCGGCCGGCTCCGCGCCGGCGGGGTCGGTGCGCAGTTCTGGTCGGTGTACGTGCGCAGCGACTTCGCCGGCGACCGGGCGGTCAGCGCCACCCTGGAGCAGATCGACTTCGTGCACGCCCTGACCGCGCGCTACCCCGGGGCGCTGCGCCTCGCGCTGACCGCGGACGACATGGAGGCGGCCCGCGCCGAGGGCCGGATCGCCTCGCTGATGGGCGCCGAGGGCGGGCATTCGATCGACAGCTCGCTGGCCACCCTGCGCGCCCTGCACACCCTGGGCGTGCGGTACCTGACGCTCACCCACAACGACAACGTGCCGTGGGCGGACTCCGCCACCGACCTGCCGGCCGCGGGCGGGCTGACCGCCTTCGGCGAGGAGGTCGTCCGTGAGATGAACCGGCTCGGCATGCTGGTCGACCTCTCGCACACCTCCGCCGACACCATGCGGGACGCGCTCCGGGTCTCCGAGGCGCCGGTGATCTTCTCGCACTCCTCCGCGCGCGCCGTCTGCGACCACCCGCGCAACGTCCCGGACGACGTGCTCGCCGCGCTGCCCGCCAACGGCGGCCTGGCGATGGCCACCTTCGTGCCGAAGTTCGTGCTGCCCGCCGCGATCGAGTGGACGCTGGCCGCGGACGAGAACATGCGCGCGCACGGCTTCCACGCACTGGAGACCACGCCCGCCGCGATGGACTGCCAGCGCGCCTACGAGGCCGCCCACCCGCGGCCGGTGGCCACCCCGGCCACGGTCGCCGACCACCTCGACCACATGCGGGAGGTCGCCGGGATCGACCACATCGGCATCGGCGGCGACTTCGACGGCACCGCCTTCGTCCCGGCCGGGCTGGACGACGTCGCCGGCTACCCGAACCTGATCGCCGAACTCCTCGGCCGCGGCTGGTCCGAGGCCGATCTGTCCAAGCTGACCTGGCACAACGCCGTCCGGGTGCTGCGCGGGGCGGAGGAGGCGGCCCGCCGGCTGCAGGCCGTCCGCGGCCCGTCCATCGCCACCCGGGAGCAGTTGGACGGCCGGGGTTGACCTTGCCCCTGGGGCAGACGGGAGCGTGGGCGACGTGGAGGACGAAGCACTGCTCGGCATCGGCGCGTTCGCCCGCCGCGCCCGGCTCTCTGCCAAGGCGCTGCGGCTGTACGACCGGCAGGGCCTGCTGCCGCCCGACCGGGTCGACCCGGTCACCGGCTACCGGTACTACCGGGAGGACCGGCTGCAGGCGGCCAGGCTGATCGTCCGGCTGCGCGGGCTGGACATGCCGCTCGCGACCGTGGCCGAGGTGCTGGCCGCGCCCGGTCCGCGGGCCGCCGAACTGGTGGCCGCGTACTGGGAGTCGGTCGAGCACCGGATCGCGGCGCAGCGCGAGCTGGCTTCGCACCTCCGCATCCGACTGGCAGGAGACGAAGGGAGATCGGACATGTACCGGATCGAGGAGCGCGAGGTCCCGGAGCAGCTGGTGCTCACCGAGCAGCGGCACGCCCGGCCGGAGGACCTGCCGGTGTGGATCCCCGAGGCGACCGGGCGGCTGGTCGCGGCCGCGGGGGAGTACGGCGGGGTGGCCGCGGCGCCGTTCGTGGTCTACCACGGCGAGGTCAACGAGGACGGTGACGGGCCGGTCGAGGTCTGCGTGCCGGTCGCCGCCGCGCAGGCGGACGGCGTCGCGCACGCGCACCGGACGGAGCCGGCGCACCGCGAGGCGTACACCACCGTCACCAAGGCGCAGGTGGCCTACCCGCAGATCCTGTCGGCCTACGACGCGGTCTTCGAGTGGGCGAAGGCCGAGGACCGCACCGTGGTGTCGGCGCCGCGCGAGGTCTACTTCGCGGACTGGGCCGCCGCCGCGGACGGCGAGCCGGTCTGCGACATCGCGGTGCCGGTGGAGTAGCGGACCGGCCGCCGGGGGCGGCGGGTCAGAGCAGCGGCAGCTCGATGGCCGGGCACTTGTCCATGACCATGTCGAGCCCGGCGGCCCTGGTCCGCTCCCAGGCGGCCTCGTCCACCACGTCCAGCTGGAACCAGACCGCCTTGGCGCCCACCGCGACGGCCTGGTCGGCGACCTCGCCGGCCAGGCCGCTGTTCACGAACACGTCGACCACGTCGACCGGGAAGGGGATGTCGGCGAGCGTGGCGTAGCCCTGCTCGCCGAGCACCGTCTCGGCCTTCGGGTGCACCGGCACCACACGCTTGCCGGCCCGCTGCAGCACCCGGGCGACGCCGTACGCCGCCCGCCGGGTGTTGGTGGACAGGCCGACCACCGCCCAGGTGTCGCCGGACTCCCGGAGGATCCTGCGGACCGTCGCCTCGTCTCCGTACGTCATGCCGGGGACAACCCGTGCCGGGCCGCGGTCATTCCGCGCCGGGCCGGCCCATCGCCCGGTAGGTCCAGCCGGCGGCCCGCCAGGCGGCCGCGTCCAGCACGTTCCGGCCGTCCAGGATCCGCCGCTCGGCGACCAGCGCGCCGGCCTCCGCCGGGTCGAGCTCGCGGAACTCCTGCCACTCCGTCAGGTGCAGCACCACGTGGGCACCCTGAACGGCCTCCAGTGCGGAGTCCGCGTAGGACAGGCTGGGGAACATCTTGCGGGCGTTGTCCATCGCCTTGGGGTCGTACACGGTGACCTGGGCGCCCTGCAGCTGGATCTGCCCGGCGACGTTCAGCGCGGGGGAGTCCCGGATGTCGTCGGAGTTCGGCTTGAAGGCCGCGCCGAGCACGGCCACCCGGCGGCCCAGGAAGCCGCCGCCGCACTGCTCGCGGGCGAGCTCCACCATCCGCGAGCGGCGCCGCATGTTGATCGAGTCGACCTCGCGCAGGAAGGTCAGCGCCTGGTCGGCGCCCAGCTCGCCGGCCCGGGCCATGAACGCCCGGATGTCCTTGGGCAGGCAGCCGCCGCCGAAGCCGAGGCCGGCGTTGAGGAACTTGCCGCCGATCCTGGCGTCGTAGGAGAGCGCCTTGGACAGCTGGACGACGTCCGCGCCGGCCGACTCGCAGACCTCGGCCATCGCGTTGATGAACGAGATCTTGGTGGCCAGGAAGGAGTTCGCGGCGGCCTTGACCAGCTCGGCCGTCGGGAAGTCCGTCACCACGAAGGGCACGCCCTCGGAGACCGGCGTCGCGTACACCTCGCGCAGCAGCTGCTCGGCGCGCTCGCTGCGCACGCCGACCACCAGCCGGTCCGGGTGCAGGGTGTCGCCGACGGCGAAGCCCTCCCGGAGGAACTCCGGGTTCCAGGCCAGCTCGGCCTGCTCGCCGACCGGCGCCAGGGCGGCGAGCCGCTCGGCCAGCCGGCTCGCGCTGCCGACCGGCACGGTCGACTTGCCGACCACCAGGGTCGGGCGGGTCAGGTGGACGGCCAGCGAGTCGAGGGCGCTGTCGACATAGCTCATGTCGGCGGCGAACTCGCCCTTCTTCTGCGGGGTGTTGGTGCAGATGAAGTGGACGTCGCCGAACTCGGCCACCTCCTCGTACGAGGTGGTGAAGCGCAGCCGGCCGGTCGAGCCCTCGTGGCCGGGCACGTGCTTGACCAGCAGCTCGGCGAGGCCCGGCTCGTACATCGGCACCCGGCCCGCGGCGAGCGACGCTATCTTCTCCGGGTCGATGTCCAGGCCGAGCACCTCGAAGCCGAGCTCCGCCATGCAGGCGGCGTGCGTCGCGCCGAGGTAACCGGTGCCGATCACCGTGATGCGGAGGGCCACGTGCTTCCCCTTCAGTCCAGGTTGCCGGGCCGCCCGGGGTGACCGGCGGCCGCAGCCACTGATGGTAGCCGGGGCCGGGCGCGCGGCGAACCCCGTCGATAACGGCGCGGTTGCCGAAATCCCGACCCGGGCCCGCGGGGGCGCGCAGGGCGGCACAATGCGCGCATGGCAGCGAGGGAGCGCGACGAGGCGGCGGGGGAGCGCCCGGCACCGCTGAGCCTCTTCGAGGGCGTGCGGGCGGACGGGGCGGACGACGGGGACGACGGGGACGACGGGGACGGGGGCGAGGGGGCCGCCGACGGCGCCCCGCCGTCCGGGGACGGCGAGGACCGGCGCAGGCGCCGCACCCGCCGGGTGCTGGTCTGGACGCTGGTGGCGCTGCTCGGCCTGCTGTTCGGCGGGGCGGGCGCCGCCTACTGGACGGTGGACCACTACGCGTCCTCGGTGGACCGGATCCCCGGGGCCTTCCCCACCCTGCCGGTCGACAGGCAACCGGCGGCCGTGCCGAACGCCGGCACCACCTTCCTGCTGGTCGGCCTGGACGCCCGCTCCGACGTGGCCACCACCGGCAAGGAGGCGAAGGCGCCCGCCTGGAAGGCCGGCGCGCAGCGCAGCGACACCATGATGCTGCTGCACATAGCGGCCGACCGGAGGAGCGCGTCGATCATCTCGCTCGCCCGCGACACCCTGGTGGACGTCCCCGGCCACGGGAAGGCGAAGATCAACGCGGCATACTCCTGGGGCGGCCCGTCACTGATGGTCGAGACGGTGCAGAACCTCACCGGCATCCGCATCGACCACATCGCGGTGATCGACTGGAACGGCTTCCGGGCGCTGACCGACGCGGTCGGCGGGGTCGACATCACCGTTCCGCAGACCATCGAGGGCCGCGGCGAGGCCCGCCGGTGGGACGCCGGAACCCACCACATGGACGGCGAGCAGGCACTGCTCTACGTCCGCGAGCGGTACGGACTGCCCAACGGGGACCTGGACCGCAGCAAGCGCCAGCAGAACTTCCTGCGCGCCCTGATGATCCAGACCATGGACGCCGGCACCCTCGGCAGCCCGGCCCGGCTCACCGGCCTGCTGCAGGCCGTCGGAGAGGTGGTCAGCGTGGACGACCGGCTCGGCAACACCGACCTCTACGAGCTCGCCTGGAGCCTGCGCGGGCTGCGCCCGGACGGCGTGCGCTTCATGAACGCGCCCTTCGGCGGCTTCGACAGCGTGGACGGGCAGTCCGTGGTGCTGCTCGACCGGGCGGCCGCGACCACGCTCTGGGAGGCGGTCCGCAACGACCGCATGGATCAGTACCTGGCCGAGCACAGCACCACCAGCGACACCCTCGGCGACAGCGTGCGGTGAGCCGTGCGGCGGCCGTCTGTTGCGCATGTCACGCTGCCGGGGGATCGCGGGGCGCGCCTAGAATGAGTGGTGATACAGCTACTTAACGGTAACTAACCACGCTAGGGGCGAGGCAGATGGCGGGCAATTCCGGAGCGGATTTCGACCTCTTCCGGTTGGCCGAGGAGCACGACATGCTCCGTGACGCGGTGCGGTCGCTGGCCGAGGCGAAGATCGCCCCGTTCGCGGCCGAGGTCGACGAGCAGGGCCGTTTC
>NZ_JBFBJY010000077.1:0-41559 GCF_040702125.1 Kitasatospora sp. NPDC085895
GCCCCCCCGGGGGGCCGCCCGGCCGTCGCCGGTCCCGTGCCCGCTACTGCGGGGTGACGTAGGCGCCGGAGATGCCGCCGTCCACCAGGAAGGTGTTGGCGGTCATGAACGAGGAGTCGTCACTGGCCAGGAAGGCCACCGCGGCAGCGATCTCCTCCGGCTCGGCGAACCGGCCGAGCGGGATGTGCACCAGGCGGCGGGCGGCCCGCTCCGGGTCCTTGGCGAACAGCTCCTGCAGCAGCGGGGTGTTCACCGGCCCCGGGCAGAGCGCGTTGATCCGGATGCCCTCCCGGGCGAACTGCACGCCCAGCTCCCGCGACATCGCCAGCACGCCGCCCTTGGAGGCGGAGTAGGAGATCTGCGAGGTCGCCGCGCCCATCACCGCCACGAACGAGGCGGTGTTGATGATCGAGCCCTTGCCCTGCCGCTGCATGTGCGGGATCGCGTACTTGCAGCACAGGTAGACGCTGGTCAGGTTGACGTCCTGGACGCGCTTCCACGCCTCCAGTCCGGTGGTGAGGATGGAGTCGTCGTCCGGCGGGGAGATGCCCGCGTTGTTGAACGCGATGTCAAGGCTGCCGTACTCCTCGACCGCCCGCTCGTACATGGCGCGCACCGCCGCCTCGTCGGTGACGTCGGCCTGCACGAACAGGCCGCCGACCTCGTTCGCCGCCTTGGCGCCGGTCTCCTCGTCGAGGTCCACGCAGACGACCTTGGCGCCCTCGGCGGCGAACCGCCGCGCGGTGGCCAGGCCGATGCCGCTGCCTGCTCCGGTGATGACCGCCACCCGGCCGTCCAGTCGCTTGGTCATGCTGGTCACTCCTCCGTGGAGATGAAGACGTTCTTGGTTTCGGTGAAGGCGCTGAGGGCGTCCGGGCCGAGCTCACGGCCCAGACCGGACTGCTTGAATCCGCCGAACGGCGTCGAGTAGCGCACCGAGGAGTGCGAGTTGACGGACAGGTTGCCCGCCTCCACGCCGCGGGCGACCCGCAGCGCGCGGCCCACGTCCCTCGTCCAGATGGAGCCGGACAGGCCGTAGTCGGTGGCGTTGGCGATCCGCAGGGCGTCCTCCTCGCCGCGGAACGGCACCACCGCCACCACCGGGCCGAAGATCTCCTCGGTGAAGGCCCGGTCGTCGTGCCGCACCGGCGCCAGCACGGTCGGCGGGTACCAGAATCCGGGGCCCTCCGGCGCGCTGCCGCGGAAGGCCGCCTCCGACACGTAGGAGGCCACCCGCTCGCGGTGCGCGGCCGAGATCAGCGGGCCCATCTCGGTCTTCTCGTCCGCCGGGTCGCCGACCCGCACCCCGCGGACGGCCGGCTCCAGCAGCGCCATGAAGTCCTCGAAGACCGACTCCTCGACCAGGATCCGGGACCGTGCGCAGCAGTCCTGGCCGGCGTTGTCGAAGACCGCGTAGGGCGCGGTGGCGGCGGCCTTCGCCAGATCGGCGTCGGCGAAGACGATGTTGGCGCTCTTGCCGCCGAGTTCCAGGGTCACCGGCTTCACCTGCGCGGCGCAGCCCGCCATGATCTCCTTGCCGACCCGGGTCGAACCGGTGAAGACCACCTTGCGGACGTCCGGGTGGGTCACGAAGCGCTGGCCGACCACCGGCCCGCGGCCCGGCAGGATCTCCAGCACGCCCTCCGGCAGGCCCGCCTGCAGGGCGAGTTCACCCAGGCGCAGGGCGGTCAGCGGGGTGAGCTCGGCCGGCTTCAGCACGACGGTGTTGCCCGCCGCGAGGGCCGGGGCGAAGCCCCAGGCGGCGATCGGCATCGGGAAGTTCCACGGCACGATGATGCCGACGACGCCGAGCGGCTCCTGGAAGGTGACGTCGATGCCGCCGGCCACCGGGATCTGCCGGCCGAACAGCCGTTCCGGGGCCGCGGCGTAGTACTCGATCACGTCACGGGCGTTGCCCGCCTCCCAGCGGGCGTTGCCGACGGTGTGGCCGGCGTTGGCGACCTCCAGGGCGGCGAGGTGCTCGCGGTCGGCGTCGACGGCCGCGGCGAACGCCCGCAGCAGCCGCGCCCGGTCCGCCGGGGCGACCCGGCGCCACTGCTCGAACGCGGCCCGGGCCCGGGCGATCGCGGCGTCCGTCTCCGCGAGGCCCGCCAGGTCGACGGTGGCGATCACCTCCTCGGTCGCCGGGTTGACCACCTCGTAGCGGTCGGGGTCGGTCATCAGGTGCTCCTTGTCGGGTGGAGAGGCGACGCGGGCCGTGGCCGGGCCGGCGTTCATCCGCGGGCGGCCCGGGTCAGGGCCTCGAAGAGGCGGAGGTCGTCGGGATCGGTCTCGGGGTGCCACTGGACGCCCAGGGCGAAGCGGTGGTCCGGGAGTTCGACGGCCTCGACCGTCTCGTCGGCGCTCCAGGCGGTCGGCTGCAGACCGCTGCCGAGCCGGGCGACGGCCTGGTGGTGGTAGCAGTTGACCTTGGTGTGCTCGCCGAGGATGCCGGCCAGCCTGCTGCCCGGCCGGATCCGCACCGGCTGCTGCACGAACACCGCCGGGACCTGCTGGTGGCTGCCGTCGGGCAGGTGCTGCAGCAGGCTGCCGCCGAGCGCGACGTTGAGCAGTTGCAGGCCGCGGCAGACGCCGAGCAGCGGCAGGTCGTACGCCAGGGCGGCCGCCAGCACCTCGAACTCCCAGTCGTCGCGGGCCCGGTGGGGCTCCCCCGTGCGCGGGTCGGCGGCGGCGCCGTACCGGGCCGGGTCGATGTCGGCGCCGCCGGCGAGGACGACGCCGTCGAGCGCCTCGACCAGCCGGCCGACGCCGCCCGGCTGCGGGGGCAGCAGGACGGGCGTGCCGCCCGCCCGGGAGACCGCGTCGACGTAGGTCTGCGGGACGAGCGAGGCCCTCTGCCGCCAGACCGACCAGGCGGCCTCGTCCTGGTAACTGGTGATGCCGATGAGCGGGCGGTGGTGCACGGGGCTCACCTGCGCACCCCCGAGACGCACCGGCCCTCGGGCCTGGCGGACGGTGGCCCTCCCGCCCGGAGAACGGGGACGGGTCGTTGGCCCCGGGACGCGAAGCCGCGGTGTGAGCTTCGGAAGTTCTGACGGGAACAGATGTCAGTGGCTCTCGGTAGGTTTCGCTCGTGCACCTTCGGCACTCCTATCGCATCTACCCGACGGCAGGTCAGTGTGCGGCTCTGGCCCGCACGTTCGGGTGTGCGAGGGTGGTGTTCAACGATGCCCTGGCGGCGCGGAAGGAAGCCCGGAAGGCCGGGCGGCCGTACCCCAGGAGCACCGATCTCCAAAAGCTGGTGATCACCAGGGCGAAGAAGACCCCGGAGCGGGCCTGGCTCGCCTCTGTGGGGGTGGACCCGCTGATCCAGTCCCTGCGGGACCTGGACACCGCGTACCGGAACTTCTTCGACTCCGTGTCCGGCGAGCGAGCCGGGCAGCCGGTCGGCCTGCCCCGTTTCAAGTCGCGGAAGGACAATCGACAGGCGCTCCGGTTCACCCGCAACGGGTTCCGTATCCGGAGCAACGGAAAGCTGAACCTGGCGAAGATCGGCGACGTGCGGGTCAAGTGGTCCCGCAAACTCCCGGTGGACCCGACGTCCGTGACGGTCGTGCTCGACGCGGCGGGGCGGCACCACGCCTCCTTCGTCGTGGATGTGGAACCCGAGGAACTGCCCGAGGTCTCCGCCGAGATCGGAATCGACCTCGGCCTGACCGCCTACGCCGTCCTGTCCACCGGCGAAGTGATCGACAACCCGCGCTTTCTCCGCAGGGCGGAGAGGAAGCTCAGGGCCGCCCAGCGGGAACTGTCCCGCAAGGCCATGGGCAGCAGGAACCGAGCCAAGGCGCGCAGGAAGGTCGCCAGGGCGCACGCCAGGGTGACCGATACCCGCATGGACTGGATGCACAAGCAGACCACCCGGTTGATCGGCGAGAACCAAGCCGTCTACCTGGAGGATCTGAACGTGCACGGCCTCGCGCGCGGACCTTTGGCCAAGTCGGTCCACGACGCCGGATGGGCGACCTTCCGGCGGCTGCTCGAAGAGAAGGCAGCCCGGTACGGGCGCGCCGTCGGCATCGTGCACCGCGCGTTCCCGTCCTCCCAGCTCTGCTCGGAGTGCGGACACCGCGACGGCCCCAAGCCCCTGCACGTCCGGGAGTGGGTCTGTGGTGCGTGTGGTGTGCTGCACGATCGTGACCTCAATGCTGCTCGAAACATCCTGGCCGCCGGGCAGGCGGACAGGCTAAACGCCCCTGGAGGGCCGGTCAGTCCCGGCGTGGCGATCCCACGCCGGGCACGGCCCGGTGAACGGGGAACCCCCCTCGGCGATCTGCCTACCACGGATGCCCGTGCCGCAGACGCGGGAGGAATCCCCGTCCCGCAGGACGAGGGAGGATGTCAAAGCCGCTCGAATCCGCGGCGCCGCTCCCAGTCGGTCACCGCCCGGTCGTAGGCGGCGAGTTCGACCCGGCCGGCGTGCGCGTAGTGCCGGACGACGTCCTTGCCGAAGGCCTCGGTGGCGGCCTCGCTCGCCTCGAAGGCGTCCACCGCCTCGCGCAGGGTGGCGGGCACCCGGGGCGCGTCGGAGGCGTAGGCGTTGCCGGTGAACTCCGGTTCGAGTTCGAGCTGGTGCTCGATGCCGTGCAGCCCGGCGGCGATCAGCGCGGCGACCGCGAGGTAGGGGTTGACGTCGCCACCGGGGACGCGGTTCTCGAAGCGCAGCGAGGGGCCGTGGCCGACCACCCGCAGCGCGCAGGTGCGGTTGTCCCGGCCCCAGGCGACCGCGGTCGGCGCGAAGCTGCCGGGCACGAACCGCTTGTAGGAGTTGATCGTCGGGGCGAGCAGCAGCGCGAACTCCCGCAGGCAGGCGAGCTGCCCGGCGAGGAAGTGCTCCATGGTCCGGGAGAAGCCGCACGGGCCGTCGCCCGCCATCACCGGGGAGCCGGCGGCATCGCGCAGGCTCAGGTGGATGTGGCAGGAGTTGCCCTCGCGCTCGTCGTACTTGGCCATGAAGGTGAGGCTGCAGCCCTCCTGGGCGGCGATCTCCTTGGCGCCGGTCTTGTAGACCGCGTGGTTGTCGCAGGTGGTGAGGGCCTCGGCGTACTTGAAGGCGATCTCGTGCTGGCCGAGGTTGCACTCGCCCTTGGCGGACTCCACGGTGAGGCCGGCGCCGGCCATCCCGTTGCGCAGCCGCCGCAGCAGCGGCTCGACCCGGGAGGTGCCGAGCACGGAGTAGTCGACGTTGTACTGGTTGGCCGGGGTGAGGCCGTGGTACGCGCGGTCCCAGGCCTGCTCGTAGGTGTCGCGGAAGACGATGAACTCCAGCTCGGTGCCGGCGTACGCCTGCCAGCCGTAGCCGGCCAGGCGCTCCAGCTGGCGGCGCAGGACCTGTCGCGGCGAGACGGTGACGGGGCGGCCGTCGTGGTGGTGGACGTCGCACTGGACCATCGCGGTGGCCGGGTGCCAGGGCACCATCCGCAGGGTGGCGAGGTCGGGGGTCAGGACGAGGTCGCCGTAGCCGCTCTCCCAGGAGGAGATGGCGTAGCCGTCCACGGTGTTCATGTCGGTGTCGACGGCGAGCAGGTAGCCGCAGCCCTCGGCGGCGCCGGGGACGACGTCGGAGAGGAAGTACTCGGCGGCGAGGCGCTTGCCCTGCAGGCGGCCCTGCATGTCGGTCATGGCGAGGACGACCGTGTCCACGGCGCCGTCGGCGACCAGCTCGCGCAGCCGGTCGAGGGTGAGCCTGGGGCTGCTCATCGGATCTCCAGTTCGGCTTCGAGGGCGGCGAGTTCCTCGGGCGTGCCGTGGACCTTGGGGCCGGTGAACCAGTGCCTGGCGGAGACCAGCCACCACAGGCCGGCGAAGCCGAGGACGACGGCGACCGCGACGGGTGTGTAGTTGAAGCTGACGGCGGTGACGGGGCTGACGGTGGGCAGCATGAACAGCACGGTGATCACGGCCGTCCAGCCGACCGCGACGGTCCCGATGATCCTGCTCCAGCGGCCCAGATGCCAGGGGCCGCGCTGGAAGGCGTCACCCTGGCGCAGTCTGAGGAATGTCGGGATGACGTACGAGATGTACAGGCCGATCACCGAGATGGAGGTGACCGCGGTGTAGGCGGTGGAGTTCCACAGCGCGGGCAGGCCGAGCAGCAGGGCGCCGCCGGTGGCGAGCCAGACCGCGTTGGTGGGGGTGTGGGTGCGCGGCGAGATCCGGTGCCAGAGGGCGGAGCCGGGCAGGGCGCCGTCCCGGGAGAAGGCGTAGATCATCCGGGAGTTGGCGGTGACGGAGGCCATGCCGCAGAAGAACTGGGCGCCGATCACGATGAGCAGCAGCAGCTTGGCGCCGGTGGCGCCGATCGCGTCGATGAAGATCTGTGCGGGCGGCACGCCGGTCGGGCCGTCGAGGGCGCCCTGGTAGTCCTGGATGGCGAAGGTGATGCCGAGCAGCAGCACCCAGCCGGCGACCAGCGAGACGGTGATCGCGTTGACGATGCCGCGCGGGCCGGAGCGGGCCGCGTCGTGGGTCTCCTCGGTCATGTGCGCGGAGGCGTCGTACCCGGTGAGGGTGTACTGGGCGAGCAGCAGGCCGAGCATGGCGACGTAGAACTGGCTGTGGAAGCCGGTGTTGTTGACGAACTCGGTGAAGACGAAGGACGCCGAGGCGTGCTTGGACGGCAGGATCGCGAGCGCGCCGACGATCACGGTGACGCCGACCAGGTGCCACCAGACGGAGACGTCGTTGAGGCGGGCGACCAGCTTCACGCCGAGGGTGTTGAGCAGGCCGTGCAGCAGCAGGATCACCGCGAAGATCTCCACGGTGTGCGCCGGGGTGGCCGCGAAGTCGAACTGCAGGGCGAGGAAGGCGTTGGTGAAGAACGCGGCGCCGTAGTCCACGCCGGCGGTGACGGCGACCTGGCCGAGGAAGTTGAACCAGCCGGTGAACCAGGACCAGGCGGCGCCGCGGCTGCGGGCCAGCTTGGCCGACCAGTAGTAGAGGCCGCCCGCGGTCGGGTAGCTGGAGCAGATCTCGGCCATCGCCAGGCCCACGCAGAGGGTGAGCAGGCCGACCAGCGGCCAGCCCCAGACGATCATCGCCGGGCCGCCGGTGTTCATGCCCATCCCGTACAGGGTCAGGCAGCCGGAGAGGATCGAGACGATCGAGAAGGAGACGGCGAAGTTGGAGAAGCCGGACATCGAGCGGGTGAGTTCCTGGGCGTAGCCCAGCTCGTGGAGCCGCTGTTCGTCGGCGGAAACGGGCGGGTTCGCCGCCGGAAACACGGGTGCGGGAGTGTGCTGTGCTGCCTGGTCGGGTGTGGGGTCGGCGGACATGGGCACCCCTGGGGAGTGAGGCGGGCCTGGACACGCGCAGCCACGGCGGTGTGGGTGCGCCCTCCGAACGTTCAATGGCCCGGAACCAGACCATTGGATGGGCAGCATCGTTCACCCTGGGTTCGGGGCACGTCAAGAGGGACGCGGCGAAGGACCCCGGCCCGCCGGGGCCGGACGTCGGGGCTGGGTACGATGCCCGCGTGGACGAGGCAGGGATCGACTGGCAGGCGGGGGCGATCTTCCGGCCCGTCCGGACGGGCAACGCCTTCGAGGAGACCGTCGAACGGCTGCTGCAGGCCATCAAGCTCGGCGTCTTCGGCCACGGCGACCGGCTGCCCGCCGAACGCGAGCTCGCCGCCCGGCTCGGCATCGGCCGCGAGACCCTGCGCGAGGCGATCCGCTCGCTGCAGCAGGCCGGTGCGGTGGAGTCCCGCCGCGGCCGCTACGGCGGCACCTTCGTCACCTACCGGATGCCGCCGCCGGACGTCGCCGACCTGCGCCGCGCCGCCAGCGACCTCGGCGAGGAGCTGGAGGACGCGCTGACCTACCGGCTCGTCCTGGAGGCCGGCGCGGCCGAGACGGCGGCCCGCCGCGACCTCACCGCCGAGCAGCGCGCCTACCTGCGGCGGCGGCTCACCGACCTGGAGCAGGCCCCGCCGGAGGAGTACCGGCGGCTCGACTCCCGCTTCCACCTCGCGATCGCCGAACTCACCGGCTCCCGCTCCCTCGCCACCGCGATCGCCGAGGCCCGCATGCGGCTCAACGACCTGCTGAACGCGATCCCGATCCTGGACCGCAACATCGACCACGCCGCCCACCAGCACCGCGGCATGGTCGACGCGATCCTCGCGGGCGACGCCGACACCGCCCGCCGCGCCACCGAGGAGCACCTGGCCGCCACGGCCGCCCTGCTCCGCGGCTTCCTGGGCTGACGGGCACCGGCACGGACGGGACGGACGACGATCACGAGGAGGGTGGGGACGGCGGCGGACACGTGGCCGGCGACCGGCCGGACGGAGTACCGGGGCATCGGGGCCCGCGCAGCGGCGGTCTTCGACACGACGGCCGGGCTGCCCGGGCAGGTGTTCGCGGCGCCGCCGGGCGAGGTGCTGTTCTGCGAGTTCGACGCGGTGCTGACGGAGGAGTTCTGGCCGGCGCTGCGCGACATGGCCCGGTGGCACGGTGACGACCGACGTTCGGACGATCCGGCGTCCTGGACTGGTACGCCGCCGAGCTGACCGCCCGTTACGGACGCTGAAGCCCCCGCCGGACGGATCCGGCGGGGGCTTCGGGGCCGGCGGGCCGCGGTCAGCGGTAGGCGGGGATGCCCGTGAGGGCCTGGCCGATGACGAGGGTGTGGATCTCGCTGGTGCCCTCGTAGGTGAGGACGGACTCCAGGTTGTTGGCGTGGCGCAGCGGCGAGTAGTCCAGCGAGATGCCGTTGGCGCCGAGGATCGTGCGGCACTCGCGGGCGATGGCGATCGCCTCGCGGACGTTGTTGAGCTTGCCGACGCTGACCTGCTCGGGGCGGATCCGGCCCTGCTCCTTGAGGCGGCCGAGGTGGATCGCGAGCAGGGCGGCGTTGTTCACCGAGACCGCCATGTCGGCGAGCTTCTGCTGGGTGAGCTGGAAGCCGCTGATCGGCCGGTCGAACTGGATCCGGTCGCCGCCGTAGGCGAGGGCGGTCTGCAGGCAGTCGCGGGCGGCGCCGACCGCACCGAACAGGATGCCGAACCGCGCCTCGTTCAGGCAGGACAGCGGTGCACCGAGGCCGCGGGCCTCCGGCAGCTGCGCGGAGGCGGGCAGCCGGACGTCGGCGAAGCTGAGCTCGGCGGTGGTGGAGGCGCGCAGCGACAGCTTCTGCTTGATCTCGCGGGCCTCGAAGCCGGGGGTGCCGCGCGGGACGAGGAAGCCGCGGACGCCCTCCTCGGTGGCGGCCCAGACGGTGGCGACGTCGGCGATCGCGCCGTTGGTGATCCACATCTTGGCGCCGTTGAGGATCCAGTCGTCGCCGTCGCGGACGGCCTTGGTGCGCATGCCGGCCGGGTTGGAGCCGAAGTCCGGCTCGGTGAGGCCGAAGCAGCCGATCGCCTCGCCGGCGGCCATCCGCGGCAGCCACTCCTGCTTCTGCTCCTCCGAGCCGTACCGGTGGATCGAGTACATCGCGAGCGAGCCCTGCACCGAGACGAAGCTGCGGAAGCCGGAGTCGGCGGCCTCCAGCTCCAAGCAGGCGAGGCCGTAGGCGACGGCCTGGGTGCCGGCGCAGCCGTAGCCCTCCAGGTGCATGCCGAGGACGCCGAGCTTGCCGAGCTCGGGGGCGATCTCCCGCGGGAAGTGCGCGTTCTCGAACCACTGGGGCAGGTTCGGGCGGACGTGGTCGGCGAGGAAGCGGGCCACGGTCGCCTGGATCTCCCGCTCCTCGTCGGTGAGCAGCGAGGGGATGTCGAGCAGGTCCAGCGGGTCCTTCATCGGGCCGGTCACGGGAGGTCTCCGTTCGTGGGGTGGTGGGGTGCGTCGAGCCAGGCGAGGAGTTCGTCGGTGTGCTCGCCGAGCCGTGGCGGGGCCAGGCGGTAGGCGGGCGGGGTGCGGGAGAGGCCGATCGGGTTGGCGACCAGGCCCTGGTCGGTGCGGGGCGCGAGTCCGAGGCGTTCGGCGAGGCCGAAGGCGCCGGCGAGGTCGTTGACCGGTCCGCAGGGGACGCCGAGCGGGGTGAGGTGCTCGAACCAGGCGGCGGCGGTGCGCATCCGCAGCCGGCCGCCGAGCTCCACGGCGAGGTCCTCGACGTGCGCCACCCGGTCGGCGTTGGTGGTGAAGCGCGGGTCGTCGGCGAGGTCGGGGGCGTCCAGGCCGCGGCAGAGGGCGCCGAACTGGCGGTCGTTGCCGACCGCGACCACCAGCGGCCGGTCGGCGGCGCGGAAGACCTCGTACGGGGCGATGGACGGGTGCCGGTTGCCGAGGATGCCGGGCACGGCGCCGGCCAGGGTGTAGCCGGCGGACTGGTTGACCAGGCTGGAGAGCAGCGTGGAGAGCAGGTTGACCTCGACGAGCTGGCCGCGGCCGGTGGTGTCGCGTTCGCGCAGGGCGGCCATGATGCCGAAGGCGGCGTGCAGTCCGGTGAGCACGTCGACCAGGGCCACCCCGGCCTTGACCGGCTGCCCGGGGCCCGGGCCGGTGACGCTCATCAGGCCGCCGACCGCCTGGATCAGCAGGTCGTAGCCGGGCAGTGCGGCGCCCTCGCCGGTGCCGAAGCCGGTGATCGAGCAGTACACGGCGCGCGGGTTGGCGGCGGCGACGTCCTCGTAGGCGAGGCCGTGCTTGGCCATCGTGCCGGGGCGGAAGTTCTCCACCACCACGTCGGCGCGCCGGACGAGTTCGAGGGCGCGGCGGCGGTCGTCCTCCTCCCGGAGGTCGAGGGTGAGCGAGCGCTTGTTGCGGTTGACCGAGAGGTAGTAGGTGGCCTGGCCGTCCGGCGCGTAGGGCGGCCCCCAGGCCCGGGTGTCGTCGCCGCCGTCCGGGCGCTCGACCTTGACCACGTCCGCGCCGAGGTCCGCGAGGAGCATCGTGGCGTACGGGGCGGCGAGCACCCGGCCGAAGTCCGCGACCAGCACTCCGGCGAGCGGCGCGCGCGCAACCGCTACGTCGACGATCGATTCGGTCGGTTCCGTCCCCATCGGCACCTCCTTCGTTCGGTGTGGCGCACATTCTGTGCACCCGAACCGCGGTTTGGCAGGCGACGAAATGGAGTGTCACCAGGGGGACCGGCTGGACGTTCCGTCCAGGTCCCCGCCGGCACGGCGGCCGGGTGCGGGCGGTTCCGCCCGGTTCGAGGCGTCAGGCGGCGGGCGGGGCGGTCGACAGGTCCTCGACCACCTCGGCGCCCGGCAGGTGGGCCAGCAGCGCGCCCGGGGCGATCAGCAGCTTGCCGGCCCGGTCGCCGCCGCCGAGCACGATCTCGGTGCGGCCGAGCACCGGCGCGTCGACGTACACCGGCATCCCGGGCGGCAGCGCCACCGGGGTCACCCCGCCGACCTGCATGCCGGTCAGCGCCACCGTCTCCTCGGCGCTCGCGAAGGAGACCCGGCGGGCGCCGAGCAGCCGCTTCACCGCCCGGTTGACGTCGAGCCGGCGGGTCGCCTGCACCAGGCAGGCGGCGTAGCGGCGCGGCTCGGTCTTGCCGACCACCAGGATGCAGTTGACCGAGTCCTCGAGCGTGTAGCCGTACCGCTCGCAGAACTGCGCGGTGTCGGCGAACGAGGGGTCGATCTCCAGCCAGGTGTACGGCACCGCCCAGCCGTCCAGAACGGCGCGGACGGACCCGGCGATGCTCTGCGTGCTCTCCATGTGGCCCGAAGCTACCAGCCGGTCGCGGCGGCCCGGCAGACCGGTCGCGACACACGCCGCCCCGGTGCCCGGCTGGCGCCCCGGTCCGCGGCGGTTCAGTCCGCGGCGGCGAGCAGACCGGCCGGGAGGCCGAGCGCGGCGAACAGGACGAGGACGAGCTCCTCGGCCAGCGGGTCGGACTCCGCGCCGAGCACGGAAGCCAGTGCCTCGCGGTCGGCGGCCAGGCCGTGGGCGGCGGCCCGGCCCGCGGCGGTGGCGGCGGTGGCGGCCGGGTCGTCGAGCCGGTCCTGCGGGCAGTCGTGGTCGAGGGCGCTCTCCGGCGAGAGCACGCACCGCCAGGCCGGCCGCCCGGCGTCGAACGCCTCGACCACGGCGAAGTCGCTGTCGAACACGAAGGCGTTCAGCACCGGCCCGTCCGTCTCCCGCACGAGCACCGACGGCTCGAGGTCGTCGCCGCCCGTCGCGAGCAGCTGCCAGCCGTCCGCGGCGGCGGCGCGGTCGGCGGCACCCCCTGCGGCCCTGACGGCGGCCGTCCCGTCGAGCGGGGCGTCCAGACGGGCGACGGTGAGGTTTCCGGTGAATCCCGTGCCGCGCACGATGGGACCGGGCACCGACAGCGGCGGTGCCCGGCCCTCTGATGTGTGGTCAGGACTTCGGCGAGGCGGGCTCGGCGGGCGACTGCGGGGCCGAGGAGGCGCCCTTGGCGGACTCGCCGGACGCGCCGGCGCCGGCCGAGGACTGGCCGCCCCCGCCCTTCGAGGCGGGCGCCGAGCTGGGCGGCGCCGACGGCGAGCCGGACTCGGAGCCGGACGGGCCGGAGCTCGGGCCGACGGAGGGCGGGGTGGAGGTCGACGGCGTCCCGGGGGAGGGGACGCTGGTCGACGGGGAGCCGGGGCCCGAGGTCGACGGGGAGCCGGGCGGGGAGGTCGTCGGCGGCATCGTCACGTGCGTGGTGTCGTCGTGTCCCGTCCCGCCGGCCGGCCGGCCGAAGGCCGTACCGTTCGCATCCACCAGCACGACCGTCTGGATCGGCTGCGGCGCGGGTGTCACCGCGACCACCTGCCGGCCGTCGAAGCCGGCCCAGGGCTGCCCGTTGTAGCTGGCGGGGGCGCCCGGGTCGACCGGCGGCGTCAGCGGGTTGCCGCAGGCGCAGCGGACCCGCGGCACGCCCTGGTTGTCGATCAGCACGGCGGTGCCGGTCTGCAGCACCGCCTGGTAGGCGGTGGCCTGGCCGTTGCTGTAGCCGTGGTTGGTGACGCGGGTGTCGGCGCGCAGCACCACCGGGGTGAGGCCCTTGAGGTAGCCGTCGATCTGGTTCGGCTGGATGCCCTCGACACCGGCCCAGGCCTTGGCCTTGTCCGGGTTGGCGGCGAGGTAGCCGCTGAGCTTGGGCACGTCGCAGCTGGAGACGTTCATGGTGCCGCCGTAGAGGCCGACGTCGCCGCCGCTGCGGTTGCCGCCGGTCGGCGGTGCGACGGACGCCGTTGCGGTCGGGGCGGGGCTCTGGCCGGCGACGGAGTCGGTGAACGGGGCCTGCCCGGCGGAGCCGGCCGGCTGCAGGGCGACCGGCTGCGCGGCCGCGGTGGAACCGCCCCCGCCGGAGAGCACCAGGCCGAGGACGACGCCGAGCACCACGGCGGCGATGCCCGCGGGCAACACCGTCCGGGGGTTGCGCCACCAGGGCGGCCGCCGGTGCCCGCCGCCGGCGCTCGAACCTCCGGCGCCGGCCCCGCCCGCGCCGCCTCCGCCGGAGTCTCCCCCGCCGCCGGTGACGACCGTGCGGGCGTTGCTCGGTGGGCCTCCCCGGCCGCCGGCACCGCCCGGGCCGCCGGGGTGCGCCCCCGGTCCGGAGGTGGGGCCGGACGGCGGTCCCGAGGGCCCGCCGGGGTACGACGAGGTGTGGCCCGGCCCCGCCGGGCGGTTGCCGGAGGACGGCGGGCCGGAGCCCGGCCCTGACAGCGGTCCGGAGGGCGGTCCGGACGGGTCCTCGGGCGGTCCGGACGGCTGGTCGGGTGACGGCGGCAGCGGGCTCACGGGTGTTCCTCCCGTTCTGGGCACCCCCGCACGCCATTCTCCGCGCGCCCGGCCCGGCCCGCGCGACAGCCCGCCCTCCCCCGCCTGCAGGCTCGCCGTTCCCGGCCACCCGGGCCCGCCCTCCCCCGCCGCCCGGGCTCGCCGTTCCCCGCCGCCGGGCGGAGGCTGGAAGGAGACCCCCACCGGATTGAGCCGACCCGGCAGGAGCCGATTGTGCGGACGAGCAGCGGGCCCGGCGCCCGCACCAGCGACGGGCCCGCGGCCCGCTCCGGCGGTGCCGTGGGCGAACTGCGGCACTGGGGCGAGGCCCTGACGGCCGTGGCGGCCGCGGTGGCCGTCATGCTGGCGGTGGCCGCGATAGGCCTGTACTTCGCCGGCGCGAACGACCTGCCCTCCGGGGGCTACGGCTCGGTGGTCGCGGCGACCGTGCTGATGGCCTGCGGCGCCTCCGCCCGGGTGGAGGGCGGGGCGGCGTTCGTGGCCGGGGCGAAGGGCGGCATCGAGGCCGTCCCGCTCTCCGTGTCGCTGACCGGCGCGCTGCTGGTCGGCTGGCTGTTCCTGCGCCCGATGCGGCTGCACGCCACCGTCTCCGGCCGGGAGCTGCTGGCCCGGGTGGGCCGGGTCGCCGTGCTGTGGGCGCTCGCGCTGCTGCTGCTGTCGGTCCCGGCCGAGAAGAGCTTCGTGGTGTCGACCGGCGAGCCGCTGATCGACGAGCTGGGCGGCCTGGTCGGCGCCTCGCCGACGGTGGGCTTCGCCGTGGACACCGGTCGGGCGGTCGGCCTCGGCCTGGTGTGGCTCGCGGTGGTGCTGCTGCTCGCCCTGGCGGTCTCCCGGCGGACCCCGCTGCCGCTGCCGCTGCTGCGCTTCCACACCGCCGTCCGTCCGGCCGCGCACGCCGTGCTGACGCTGCTGCTGGTCTACGTCGCCCTGGCGCTGCCGGCCGGCCTGGTGGAGGCCGCGGTCGGCGGGCACGCCCGGCAGACCCTTGCGGTGGTCTTCCTCGGCCTGCCGAACCTGGCCTGGCTGGCGCTCGGCATCGGCATGGGCGGTGCCTGGCACGGCCACGTCGCCGGCACGCTCGGCCTGCCGATGCCGCAGCCGCTGGCCGGGGTGCTGCAGCAGAACCAGGACGTCCGGCTGGACGCGGCCACCCTCACCGACCAGGACTCCCGAGCGTGGCTGCTCGTCGCCCTGGCGGTGGTCGCCCTGCTGTTCACCGGGCTGGGCATGGCGATGCACGCCCCGCCCGGCATCAAGGCCTGGCGGCACGCGGCGCACCTGGCGGTGGCGCTGGCGGTGGCGATGCTGCTGATCGGCGTGCTCACCCGGATCTCCGCCGCGTACGGCCTCACCCTGCTCGGCTTCGGCGGCAGCGGCGCGGCGGTACTGGAGCCCGACCTGCTGGTGCTGGTGGCGGTGGGCGCGGTCTGGGGGGCGGTGGCCGGGCTGCTCGGCGGCCTGACGGCGGCCCGGGTGCGCCGCGACACCGCGCCGGCGGCGCGGCGGCCGGCGGAGCCCGGGGAGCCGGGGGACGGCGGCCCCGACGCGTCCGGGGCTCAGTCGCGGTCGGTGCCGTAGACCGGCAGCGCCCACTCGGGCGGCTCCGGCGGGGGCGCCGGCGGGTCGGGCGGACCGGCGGCCTTCCGCGGTGCGACGGGCTCCGGCGGTGCGGCGGATTCCCCGGACGCCGGGGAATCCGCGGACGCCGGGGACTCCCGCGGCGGGGCGGGTTCGGCCGGCGCCGCGGACTCGGGCAGCTGCGGGACGAGTTCGGTCGGCGTCGGCACCGGGATCGCCGCGACGTGCTCCACGCCGTGCAGGGCGCCGACGAAGGCCAGGCAGCTGTCGTACCGCTCGTCCGGTGTCTTGGCGAGCGCCCGGATCAGCACGTCGTCGAGGGCGGCGGGCAGGTTGGGGCGGTGCTCGCTGAGGTGCGGCGGCGGGTCGTTGAGGTGCGCCCAGAGCTGGGCGAGGTCGTCGTCGCGCTGGTAGGGCGGGTCGCCGGAGAGCATCTCGTAGACCACGCAGGCGAGGCTGTAGACGTCGCACCGGCCGTCCACCGGCTTGCCGTTGATCTGCTCGGGGGCGACGTAGTCCAGGGTGCCGACGAACTGGCCGACGGTGGTCAGGCCGGAGAGCGACAGGGACTTCTTGGTGAGCCCGAAGTCGGTCAGGTAGACGTGCTCGGGGTGCTCGGAGTCGGTGCCCTCGGCGACCAGGATGTTGCCAGGCTTGACGTCGCGGTGGACGAGGTCGTGGCCGTGCGCGGCGTCCAGCGCGGAGGCGACCTGGGTGGTGATCCGCACGGTCTGGCGCAGTGAGAGCGGGCCCTCGCGGTCGAGCAGGAGGCGCAGGTCGCGGCCGCGGACGTAACGCATGGCGATGTAGAGCAGGCCGTCGGCCTCGCCGGCCTCGTAGACCGGCACGATGTGCGGGTGGTCGATGGCCGCGGCGGCCTTGGACTCGCGGGCGAACCGCTCGCGGAAGACGTCGTTGCGGGCGAGGTCGGGGGCGAGCAGCTTGACCGCGACCGTCCGGCCGAGCCGCAGGTCCTCGGCGCGGTAGACGACGGCCATGCCGCCGCGGCCGATCAGCTGCTCCAGCCGGTAGGTGGCGAGTTGGTGGCCGGTCAGGTCGGCCGGTGCGGCGGTCGTCATCCGGCATCACCCCGGGCGCCGGCCGCGGACCGCTCGGCGGCGGGCGGGTCGACGGTGGCGTAGGTCTGCATCCGGGTGCCGTCGCTGAAGAACCAGCGGCCCTGGTCGAGGTCGAGCAGCCAGGCGGCGGATCCGTCGATGACGGCGCCGAGCCGCAGGTTGCGGCTGCGGTCGCGGAAGCTCTCCAGGTCGATCAGGCCGTCCGCGTACTCACCGACCAGCCGGCGGTAGGTCGCCAGCGCCTTCTCCAGGGCGGCGAGCAGGGGGCGCGGGTCCTCCAGCGGGGTCAGCGGGTGGTCGGTGCCGGACGGCGGGTGCGGCAGGGTGACCAGCAGCCGGCCGTCGACCCAGGCCGACCAGCCGTTGGAGCAGACGATGCGCGCCCAGTTGCCGTTGTTGTCGGCGAGCCGGACGGGCAGCAGCGGGTCGAGCCGCACGGACGGCCGCGACGGGTCCGGGCTCGCCCAGGTCTGCAGCCCGCCGGCGGGCACGACGTGGGTGGGCTGGAACTCGTACGGGGCCGTCATCCGCGGTCACCTCCGCATCACGGCGGGTTCGTGACGGCGCAGCAGGCGCAGGACCAGCAGGCCGAAGAGGATGCTCAGCACCACCATCATGCCCATGTCGAGCAGCCAGACCGAAGCCTCGTGCCGGAAGAGCGGATCGGCGGTCAGCGGTTTGGGCACCGAGGCGTGCAGGTCGACGGTGGAGGCCATGGCGGCGAAGGCCCAGCGGGAGGGGACGAGCCAGGAGAGCTGGGCGAGCACGGGGGTGCTGTTGAGCTGGATCAGCGCACCGCAGAACACCACCTGGACGATGGCGACCAGCACCAGCAGCGGCATGGTCACCTCCTCCTTCTTCACCAGGGCGGAGATGAGGAGGCCGAGCATCATGGCGGTGAAGGCGAGCAGGGCGACCGCCAGGGTGATCTCCAGCAGCGGTGGCATGAGGACGCCTCCGCCGCCCTGCGGGCGCAGGTCGACGCCGAGCAGCGCGACCATGGTGAGCACCACCGCCTGGACGACGGTGACGGTGCCCAGCACGATGATCTTGGACCAGAGGTACGCCGATCTGGACAGGCCGACCGCGCGTTCCCGCTGGTAGATGACGCGTTCCTTGACGAGTTCGCGCACCGAGTTGGCGGCGCCGGTGAGCACCGCGCCGACGCAGAGGATCAGCAGCGCGTTGAAGACGCTGTCCTCGGCGAGCTTCTTGCCGGCCAGGGCCCGGGCCATCACGCCCATCACGAACGGCAGCGCGATCATGACCGCCAGGAAGGTCCGGTCGGCGGTGAGCGCGGTGGCGTAGCGGCGGACGAGGGTGCCGACCTGGTGGTGCCAGCGCTGCGGGCGCGGGGGCTTGGGGGCCGGCGTCTCGGCGGCGGCCGGGGCCTGGGGCAGGGCCGGGCGGGGGTGGTCCATGGCGCCGGCGATGTAGCGGCGGTAGGAGGGCGAGGAGCGGTACTGGCCGGCCCAGTCGCGCTCGGTGTCGTTCTCGAAGGCGTCGAAGGCGTCCGGCCACTGCTGGAAGCCGAAGAAGTCGAGGGTCTCGCCGGGCGGGCCGTAGAAGGCGATCCGGCCGCCGGGGGCGAGCAGCAGCAGCCGGTCGCACACGTCGAGGCTGAGCACGCTGTGCGTGACCACGATGACGGTGCGGCCGTCGTCGGCGAGGTTGCGCAGCATCTGCATGACCGAGCGGTCCATGCCGGGGTCGAGGCCGGAGGTCGGCTCGTCCAGGAAGAGCAGCGAGGGCTTGGTGAGCAGTTCCAGGGCGACGCTGACCCGCTTGCGCTGGCCGCCGGAGAGGCTGGAGATCACCTGGTCGGCGCGCTTCTCCAGGCCGAGTTCGTGGATCACCTCCTCGACCCTGGCCTCCCGCTCGGCGGCGGCGGTGTCGTCGGGGAAGCGCAGTTCGGCGGCGTAGCGCAGGGCGCGGCGCACCTGCAGCTGGGTGTGCAGGATGTCGTCCTGCGGGACGAGTCCGATGCGGCGGCGCAACTCCGCGTAGTCGCGGTAGAGGTCGCGGCCGTCGTAGCGGACGGTGCCCTCGTTCGCGGGGCGCAGCCCGGTGAGGGCGTTGAGCAGGGTGGACTTGCCGGCGCCGCTCGGGCCGGCGACCGCGAGCAGCATCTTCTGCCCGACCGGGAAGGTGACCGAGTCGAGCAGCCGGCGGCCGCCGGCCACGGTGACGCCGATCCCGTCCACGTCGAGGTCGACGTCGCCGGTGTCGACGTACTGCTGCAGTTCGTCGCCGACCAGGCAGAACACCGAGTGGCCGATGCCGATCAGGTCGCCCTCGCCGACCAGGGCGTCGAGCACCGGCTGGCCGTTGAGGTAGGTGCCGTTGTGGCTGCCGAGGTCGACGATCTCCCAGCGCCCGTCGGAGCGGGCGCGCAGTTCGGCGTGCCGGCGGGAGACCGACAGGTCGCCGACGACCAGCTCGTTGTCGAGGGCGCGGCCGATCCGGACGACCTTGGCCGGGAGCGGGCGGACGGTGGTCGGCGGCCGCATCGAGCCGGTGATGGCGGTCAGCGCCGAGGGCCGCCGGTCGGCCGCGGGGCGCGAGGGCAGCTCGCGCAGGGTGCAGCGCGGTCCGTCGGCGGCGCTGCCGAACCGCAGCTCGCTGCCGGCGCCGACGTCGAGGTGCCGGATCCGGTGACCGTCGGTGTAGGTGCCGTTGGTGGACCCGGTGTCGTCGAGCTCCCAGTGGTCGCCGTCGGCGTGCAGCACCGCGTGGTGCCAGGACACCCGGGGGTCACTGAGGAAGACCTCGCTCGTCGGGTCGCGGCCGACGTGGTAGGTGCGGCTCGGGCTGATGACCTGCGAGTCGCCTTCGGTCTCGAGTACCAGCTGCGGCGCGGTGAGCGCGGCGGGTCGCTCTCCCATACCGCCGATGGTAGCCGCGCCCCGGGAGGCACGCCCGCTTCCGCCGGGGCGCCCGGGCCGGGAGCGGGGCCGCGGCGCGGGATGTCCGGCGACATGCCCACGGCGGGGCGATTCGGCCGGAAACAGGTGTGTCACCCGGTATGTCTTGGGGCATGACGAGTTCGTACTGTCAGCCGCACACCGGGGAGGCTCCGTGAACACCTGGGCGACCTGGACCACGCAGGGCATCCTCGCCGGCACCGGAGGGGTGCGAACGGTCGAGTTGGGTGTCATCAAGGGCGATCTGACGGTCCACACGACGTGGATCGACGGGGAGGCCCGTCTGACGGTCCAGTACAGCGGCGCGCTGGACTGGTTCACCGTGGAGGGCAGTCCGGTGGCCGCCGGGGACGAGTCGGCCGCGCGCGAGGTCCACCAGCGCATGGTCGAGGCCGTGAAGGCCGGGGGCGGTGCGACGGCTCCGGCCTGACCGGCGGCGCCTGCTGCCTGCGGTCGCCGCGGCGGTTGCCGTGCTGCTCGCCGGGTGCACCTCGGGCGGCGGTTCGGCGGTCACCACCGCGGTGCCGTCCGCCGTGGTCGCCGGATCGGCCTCGCCGACCCCGCTGCGGGCCGGGGACTGGCCGACCTACCACCGCGACGCGCTGCGCACCGGCACGGCCCCCGGGGCCGCCCCGGTCGGGCCGCTCGGCACGGCCTGGACGGCGAAGCTCGACGGCGCCGTCTACGGGCAGCCGCTGGTGGTCGGCGACAGGGTGCTCGCGGCGACCGAGAACAACACCGTGTACGGGCTGGACGCGTCGAGCGGTGCGGTGCTGTGGAGCCGCCACCTGGGCGCCCCGGCCCGGGCCGCCGAGCTGCCGTGCGGCAACATCGACCCGCTGGGGATCACCGGCACCCCGGTCTACGACCCCGCGACGGGCCGGGTGTTCGCGGTCGCCGAGCTGGCGGGCGGCCGGCACGTGCTGGTGGGGCTCGACGCGGCGACCGGGGCGTTGGAGGTCCGGCGCGAGGTCGAGCCGCCGAGGGGCGACCCGCTCGCGCACCAGCAGCGCTCGGCGCTGGCGCTGTGGAACGGCCGGGTGGTGATCGCGTTCGGCGGCCTGTTCGGTGACTGCGGCGACTACGTCGGCGGTCTGGTGTCGGTGCCGACCAGCGGCGCCGGGACGGTGCTCTCCTACGCGGTACCGACCCGCCGCGAGGGCGGGATCTGGGCGAGCGGCGGGCCGGTGGTGGACGGCGACCGGCTGCTGGTGTCGGTCGGCAACGGCGAGTCGACCGGCGGCTCGTACGACGGCTCGGACTCGGTGCTGGCGCTCTCCCCCGAACTGCAGCGGGTCGACTGGTTCACCCCCTCGACGTGGGCGGACGACAACGCGCAGGACCTCGACCTCGGTTCGCTCTCCCCCGTGCGGGTCGGCGGCCACGTGCTGGCCCTCGGCAAGCGCGGCGAGGCGTACCTGCTGGACGCGCAGCGTCTCGGCGGCATCGGAGGACAGGTGGCGCAGGCGACGGTCTGCCCGGCGTACGGCGGGGCCGCGGTGGACGGCTCGGCGGTGTACCTGCCCTGCCAGCAGGGCCTCGCCCGGGTGACGGTGGGTCAGGACGGCTCGCTGCACCAGGACTGGCAGGTGGACCTGGAGCGCGGCGGCTCGCCGGTGGTCGGCGGCGGCGCGGTCTGGGTGGTGGACGACCACCGCGGTGTGCTGCTCGCCCTCGACCCGGCGACCGGGCGGGTGCTGCAGCAGACGAGGACCGGCCCGGCACCGCACTTCGCCTCCCCGGTGCTCGCCGACGGCCGGGTGCTGGTCGGCACGGACTCCGGGGTCACGGCCTTCTCGGTCGGCTGACCGGCCCCTCCCCGCGGGCGGAGCGGGGCCGCCCGCGGATCTCCGGGAATTCGCGTGAGACCTTCCGGGCCGCCGGGGCGTGTACATGGAAGGAGCGTGCACCCGGGCGCGGGGGACGGCCGCACGGCCGCCCGCCCGAAGATCAACTGATGTCGCATCAGCTGATAATGTGCAGGCCAAAACGGGGGCGTGGGCGACGCGCGCGCCCCGCCGTACCCGATTCCTGGAGCATCTGTGCCCGCACGCCTGTACCGCCGCGGCCTGCCGCTGGCCGCCGCCGCACTCGCCGCGTCCCTGCTCGCCGGCTCGGCCCAGGCCGACAACCCCGCCCCCGCCGACGCGACGCTGACGGCCGACCTCGACGCGCTGCTCGCCGACGCCCGCCTCGCCAACGCGCAGGCCGGTGTCCAGGTCCTCGACGCCGCCACCGGCCAGGTGCTGTACTCCCGCCAGCCCGGTGCGCTGCTCACCCCGGCGTCCACCATGAAGACCGTCACCTCGACGGCCGCCCTCGACCTGCTCGGCGCCGACTACCGGTTCACCACCGAGGTCCGCACCACCGGCACCGTGTACGGGAACAAGCTCGCCGGCGACCTGGTGCTGAAGGGCGGCGGCGACCCCAGCCTGCTCGTCCAGGACCTCGACGACCTGGCGGCCAAGGTCGCCGCCTCGGGCATCACCACCGTCACCGGCCGGATCCTCGCCGACGGCACCCGCTACGACTCCACCCCGCTCGGCCCCGGCTGGACCTGGGACGACGAGCCGTACTCCTACAGCCCGCAGATCTCCGGCCTGACGATCGCCAACGACGCCGAGTACACCATGGACACCGTCCAGGTGACCGTCACCCCAGGCGCGGCCGGCGAGAAGGCCAAGGTCGCCCTGGTGCCCGCCGAGGCGCCGATGAAGTTCACCGGCAGCATCACCACCGGCGCGGCCGGCAGCGGCGCCTCCGCGGGCGTCGACCGCCGCCGCGGCGCCAACGAGCTGCTGCTCTCCGGCAGCATCGCGGCCGGCGCCGCCCCGGCCACCTACTGGGTCACGGTCGAGGACCCGGCCACCTACGCGGCCAGGGTCTTCGCCGGCGCGCTCGCCCGGCACGGCGTGACGGTCCAGCGCGGCGTCGCCTCCGCCACCGGCTCCGAGACCTCGACGGCGATCGCCTCGCACCAGTCCAAGACCCTCGCCGAGCTGATCGTCCCGATGCTGAAGATCAGCAACAACGGCATAGCCGAGCACCTGACCAAGGAGATCGGCAAGGTCAAGGGCGGCAAGGGCGACTGGGCCACCGGCGTCGCCCAGGTCAAGGGCTTCCTCAAGGCCAACGGCCTGGAGACCCCGGGCGGCCGCCAGGTCGACGGCTCCGGCCTCTCGCGCTACGACCTCATCAACCCGGCCAAGATGGCCAGCCTGCTCAAGGTCGCCCAGGACAAGCCCTGGTTCGACGCCTGGTACAACGCGCTTCCGGTGGCCGGCAACCCGGACCGGATGGTCGGCGGCACCCTGGCCGCCCGCATGCGCGGCACCAAGGCCGAGAACAACGTGCACGCCAAGAGCGGCTCGATGAGCGGCGTCGACAACCTGATGGGCTACGCCACCGCGCCCGACGGCCACAAGCTGATCTTCTCCGTGATGTTCAGCAACTTCGCCGGCACCAGCCCGCGCCCGGTGATCGACGCCATCGCCGTCCGCCTCGCCTCCGGCCCGGCCGCCACCCCGGCCGCCCCGGCCGCCACCCCGGTCACCCCGAAGCTCAAGTCGCTCAACGCCCCCGCCCGCGGCGGCGACGAGGCCACCGGCGCCAAGTCCGGCACCGGCACCCGCTGGGAGGACTGCGAGAGCGTCGGCCGCTGCTGACCGCCGCTCCCCGCCGCACCGCGGCCGGGCCCCTCGGAACACCTCCCGGGGCCCGGCCGCGGTGCCGTCAGCCGCCGCCCCCGCGACCCGCGGCGCCGGCCTTCCCGCTCTCCCGCGACGGCTTGCGGAGGCCGGTGCCGGGCGCGTCGCCCCGGTCTGCGGCGGGACGGCGCGGCCGCGGCGGCGCCTGCCCGTCGGCCGCGGACCGGCGGACGGCTCGCGGCGGCTTCACCAGCGGCAGGGTGCGGCCGCGGACCACCCGCCACACCCCGACCGGGCACGGCCCCGCGTAGCGGCGCAGCCGTTCCGCCGTCAGGGTGCGCGGCCTCAGGTCGAGGCAGCTGTCGTGGGCCGCCTCCGGGTTCCAGGTGCGGGTGGGCAGCCGGATGTGGTCGTTGCGGCCGAGCCGGTCCTGGCTGGTGCTCTTCAGCACCTCCAGCCGGTCCTCCCGGACGCGCACCACCAGCACCGGCCGGTCCTTGGATTCGCCGGACTCCTCGAACTGCACGTCCGCCCACCAGATCTCGCCCGGCACCGGCCGGCGCGCCGGCGGGCGGAGGCCGCCGCCGGTCCACTCGACCGGGGGCAGCCCGGCGAGCAGCCGCACCCGCGGCACCCGCCAGAGCGCGGCCGCCGCCGTGCCGATCGCCACCAGCAGCGTCACCGCCGCCAGCACCGCGACCGTCGACCGCTCGGGCGCGCGGACCGACCACGCCGCCGAGGCCGCCACCGCGGCCGCCGCGCCCGCCGCCGCCCGGACGGGACCGAGGTTGAGCAGCCCCCAGCCGAGGAGGCACAGCACCACCGCGAAGGTGGTGACGGCGCCCGGGCCGAGCAGGTGGTCGAAGTCGGGACCGCCCCGGTGGTACGAGAGCAGCGCGGCGGACACGGCCGCCGCGAACAGCGCGAGCGACCGCGCCGCCAGCCGGTACCAGGGGAACCGGCGGCTCCGGTCGGGCCGCCGGGCCCAGGCCGTGGCGACCGCGGTGGCCACCGCCAGCGCGGCGAGCGCCGGCCACTGGTTCGCGCCCTGTGCGAGCTCGCGCTCGACCTCCGGGTCGCTGTGGCGGAGGTGGACGACCAGCACGGCGCAGGCCACGTAGGTGAGCGAGGTCAGCCACAGCACCGGCAGAAGGAGGACGAGTCGCTTCGCGGAGCGCAGGATCATGGACGCAGGGTAGGGCCTGCGCGGCGCAGCCGACAGGGGTGGCCCCGCCCGCCGCGTTGACACCGTGTCAGTAACGCGCCGGCACCCGGCCGCAGCGGGCCGGGTGCCGGGGATGCGCCGTCGGGGGCGGGAGCTCCGTCAGGGGCAGGTGTAGGGGAAGGACACCGAGGAGGTGCCGCTGCCCGGCCCCACGATCTCCAGGGTGGCCGTGGCCTGCATGCTGCCGTGGCCCTGGAAGGTCCAGCGGAGCACCACGTCCGTGGTGCGGCGGCCGCTGGAGACCGGCTGGGTGAGGACACCGGAGTCGGTGCCGTCACTGCGCTTCCAGCGGTAGCGGACGGTGCCCGCGCCGCCCTCGGTGGAGATCGCTCCGGTGATCACCGCCGTTCCGTCGCACGAGGGCCCGTTCGCGTTGTCCGTGCGGACGGCGACACCGGTCACCGCGACCGGCCGCCCGTAACGGTCCCAGGCCAGCCAGGCGAGCACCGCGAGCAGCAGGAGCAGCGGCAGCAGCAGCCAGCGGCGGCGCCGGCGCTTCGGCTGCTCCGGGGCCGGCGGCAGCGCGGTCGCCCCGTGCCAGACGGCGGCCGCCTGCGGGGGCACGCCCGGCCCGAAGCGCTGCAGCCCGTCCTGCGCCGCGGGCGCCGGACCGGGCACCGCGGCAGGGGCGGCAGCCGCAGCCTGGGGCACCGGGGTGCCCATGGCGGGGGTGATCGGGGTGCCCATCGCCGGGGTGAGGGACGTGCCCATCGCCGGGGTCTGCGCCGGGACGGCGGTACCGACCGGCGGGGTCGGCCAGACCTGCGGGTCGAGGAAGGTGGCGCTCTCGAAGCTCTCGGCCGGCGGCTGCTGCTGCGAGGGCGGCGGGAGGTACGCCTGCGGCGCGGGCCGCGCCCCGGGACCGCCGAGCCGAACGGTCGCCTCCGGGTTCGGCTGCGCGGGGTTCAGCCGGACGGTGCCCTCGGGGTCCGCCTGCTTGGCCGGGCCGAGCCGGACGGTGCCCTCCGGGTCGGGCTTCGCGGCGTTCAGCCGCACGGTGCCCTCCGGGTCCGGCGCGGGCACCGGTGCGTTGAGCCGGACGGTCGCGTCCGGGTTCGGCCGCGGCGCGTTCAGCCGGACGGTGCCGTCCGGATCGGCCTGCTTGGCCGGGCCCAGGCGGACGGTGCCCTCGGGGTCCACCGCGGGCACGGGCGCCGGGCCGAGGCGGACGGTCTCCTCCGGGCCGGGCTTCGGCGGGTTCAGGCGCACGGTCTCGTCCGCCCGGGGCGGCTCGGCGCCGAAGCGGACGGTGGCGTCCTCGTCCGGCTGCTGCGGGGTGCTCATGTCTCGTTTCCTCAGGTCAGGATGACGCAAGTGCTCGTGTTGACGGGACCGGATGCGCTGCCCTGGCCCGATTCGGCCGCCGGACTCGAACTCACCCGTGCAGTCCAGGAGCCGGAGGTGCTCGGAGCCGACACCGTGGTGCTGAAGCTTGTCTTGCCCTTCGGGAGGGTGAGCTGAACGGTGGAGACCGGCAGCCGGCTCACGCCCGAGTACCAGGCGACGGTCACCGTGCCGCTCGCCGCACCGTCCGTCGCGGCCGTGATCCTGGCGACCACCTCGTAGTTCCGGCTGCCGCAGGTGGTGCTGACGCTCAGCCGCATGACCCGCAGGGTCGGCGGCGGCGGGGCGCTGGTCGTGGGCGTGGTCGGCGGGGCGCTGGTCGGCGGGGCCGTGGTCGGCTTCTTGGTCGGGGAGGTGCTCGGCGAGGCGAACGGCGAGGTGGTCGGGGAGGCGCTCGGCGACGGCGACGCCGACGGGGAGGCCGAGGCCGACGGGGACGCGGACGCGGACGCCGAGGGCGAACCGGATGGCGACGGCACCGCCACGGGGCCGTCGGAACCGAAGGTCGTGGTGGCCTTCGGGGCGGCGACCTCGGTGGTCGTGGTGGAGTCGGAGGCGCCGGCGGCCGCGACCCCGGCGAGGGTGCCGCCGAGCAGGACGAGTCCGGTGGCGGCGCTCAGCAGCTTGGCCCGCGGACCGAACCGCCGGACGGCGGTGACGCCGCCCGGGGGTTGCGACAGGGTGGTGGTGGCGACCGAGGTGTTGCCGGCGGCGTGCCCGTGCGGGTGCGGCAGCAGCAGCGGCAGCAGGGCGACCAGGCCGGCCAGCTGCCGGCGGCCGCGCTCCTCCCACTCCGGCCCGTACGCACCGGCGGCGACCGCCTCCAGGTCGGCGACCAGCTCGGCGGCGCCCTCCGGCCGGTCCTGCGGGGTCTTGGCCAGGCCGGAGCGGATCAGCGGGCGCAGCGCCTCGGGGGCCTGCTCGTCGGGGATGTCCGCCTCGGTGTGCTGGACGGCCAGCTCCATCAGCGTGGTGCCGGCGTACGGCTTGGCGCCGGTCAGGCACTCGAAGAAGGTCGCTGTGGCGGCGTACACGTCGCCGCGCGGGGAGGCGGCCTCGCCGGCCCACTGCTCGGGCGCCATGTAGGCGGGGGTGCCGGCGATGTCGCCCTTGGCCCCGCTCTGCACCGCGATGCCGAAGTCGACCAGCTTGGAGACGCCCTCGGTGGTGACGATGACGTTGCCGGGCTTGTAGTCGCGGTGCACCACGCCGGCCCGGTGGGCGTCGGCGAGGCCGAGCAGCGAGCCCTTGAGCACGGCCAGCGCCGCCTCGGGGCCGGTGGCGCCCTCGGCCTGCAGCAGGTCGCGCAGCGAGATGCCGTCGACCAGCTCCATGACGATGGCGGCGCCCCGCGGGCCCTCCACGTACTCGTACAGACGGGTGACGTGCGGGGAGTCGAGGCCGGCGAGCAGCTCGGCCTCGGTGCGGAAGTTCTCGTGGTCGGCGTGGTCGCCGTTGAGGTACTTGACCGCGACGGGGGTGCCGGTCGCGTCGTGGCTGGCCAGCACGACGCGCCCGGCTGCTCCCGCGCCGAGCTCGCGCTCGTGGGTGTAGCCGGGGAGCTCCCAGCGCGCGTCCTGCCCAATCGCAGCGTCCTGGGGGGCCTGGCCCTCGGGGCCGCCCTTGCCTCTGTTCTCGTCCACCGTTCCTGCCACCATGACGTCGATCACCGTACCGGGCGTACGGCCACCGACAGTGACGCACCCGTGGTCCGGTGGGTTCCGGTCCACGGGTGTCGGAAGGTCACGATTCGGCTGTTTCGCACACTACTTGTCGCCTGCGGCTACCTTCTTCCGGCGGTGGGCGGATCGATCGTGCACGGTCACTCCGTGTCGCGGCGGCGGGCCGACTCGGCGGCCTCGGCGGCGACGGAACCGGCGTGCACCAGCCGGTGCCCGAGGTCGAGCAGGGCACGGCCGACGGCGAGCTCGTTGCCGATCATCGGGACGGCGGGATCGTGGCTGCTGCGACGGGCCTCGGCGTCGGCCTGCATCGCGCCGGTGCCCTCCGTCACGGTGCCGCCGGACTCGAGGACGGCGTGCGCCCTGGTGACGTCGCCGTCCTCGGTGACCATCAGCCGTACCTGCCACTCGCTGGTGTGCGGCCCCTCGCCGGCGAGCGCGCTCACCGGCCGAGCTCCTCGGGGGGCTCGTCGAGGCGGTCGCCCTCGGCCGTCGACTCGTCCTGCGCGTGCGCGGTCTGGTACGAGGTGATGCCCTCCTCGGGGTCGCGCGAGCGCACGTCCTCCTCGTCCCGCTCCGCCTTGTCGTTCATCCGCTGCTGCATGTCGGACATCGCCGCTCCCTGTGCTCGGGCGGTCGGCGGGCCCGTGGCGCCCGGCGGCAGGGGGCCGCCGCGGCGGGCGGGGCCGGCCGCGTTCCTGCTTCCAGCGTGCTCCTGCCCGGGCCGGCGGGCCACAGCGACCGGCGGCGGCGCCACCGCCGCGAGGTGCCGGCGTCAGCCGAGCTCGGCCAGCAGACCAGGGTTGACCAGGCCGACGACGGCCCGGACGTCGGCCTCGCCGACCGCCGGCCAGAGCACCCGACGGGCGGCCCGGTAGCGCTCGGCGAGCCGCAGGCGGTCGGCCTCGGGCAGCTGCGCCGCCCGTCCCGGCAGCGAGTTGTGCGCGTTGTCCGCGATCTTCAACAGGGCCGCCGAGTGGTCGCCGGCGATCTGCGCCAGCATCTCCTCGTAGGGCGTGCCCGGGACCTTGGTGACCCGCCGGACGGTCGCCACCACGGCGGACGGCACCCCGGCGCGCAGCAGGTCCTCGGCGGTCAGCGGGGTGTCCTCCAGCACGTCGTGCAGCAGCCCGGCCATCTGCAGGCCGGTGCCGAACGGGGCGAGGCCGGCCGCCACCGCCCGGACGTGCTCGACGTACGGCACGCCGATCTTGTCGGTCTGCCCGGCGTGGGCGCGGGCGGCCAGGGCATCGACGTCGGCCAGGGTCGGTTCGGCCACGGTGGTCTCCCCTCGGGTACGGCGCCGGGCCCCGACGGCCCGTCAGTCGCGGCGAAATATAGTCGGCCGGGCCGACGGGAAGGAGCAGCAGGGTGCGGGTGACACCGATCTCCGCGGAACGGCTGACCGCCCTGGTCGCCGACCGGGTCGAGGAGGCCGCGCGGAACGCGCCGTGGGTGCGGGTCGCGGTGGACGGCGCGGCCGCCGCCCGGCCGGGCGCGCTCGCGGACGCCCTGGTCGGGCCGCTGCGGCTGCGCGGCCGTCCGGTGCTGCGGGTGTCCGCCGCGGACTTCCTGCGGCCCGCCTCGATCCGCCTGGAGTACGGCCGGCAGGACGCCGACGCCTTCCACGACCTGTGGCTCGACGACGGCGCGCTGCTGCGCGAGGTGCTGGCACCGCTCGACCCGGGCGGCAGCGGACGGGTGCTGCCCTCGCTGTGGGACGCCGCCGCCGACCGGGCCACCCGGGCGCCGTACACCGAACTGCCGCCGGGCGGGGTGCTGCTGCTGGACGGCCCGCTGCTGCTCGGCCGCTGGCTGCCCTTCGAGCTGACGGTCCACCTCGCGATGGGCCCGGGCGCGCTCGCCCGGCACACCGCCGGGGCCGAGCGCTGGACGCTGCCCGCCTTCGCCCGCTACGAGGAGGAGACCCGGCCGCGGGAGGCCGCCGACCTGGCGGTGAAGGTCGACGACCCGCGGCACCCGGCGCTCGTCGAGCCCTGAGCACGGACGGCACGGGCCCTCCCCGCGGGTAATCCCGTTGCCGCCGGACGGGCCCGGCCGGGATGCTCGGCGGATGTCCGAGAGCGCCTTCGCCCCCTACCCGAAGATCCCCGAGCGGGCGGCGCTCAGCCGGTCCGCCGTCCGTGCCTGGGCCGCCACCGAGAAGGTGCACGGCGCCCACCTCGCCCTGCTCTGCGAGGACGGCGCGGTCCGCGCGGCCAAGCGGCGCGCGCTGCTGGACGGCGACGCACTCGACGGCTTCTTCGGCCTCGCCCGGATCTGGCCGGCCCTGTCGGTGGCGGCCGGCCGCGCCGCCGCGGCCCTGCGCGAGGAGCTCCGGGCCGCGGGACGGGTGGTGCTGTACGGCGAGCTGTTCGGCGGCCGCTACCCGCACCCGGCCGTCCCGCCGCAGGACGGCGCCCGGCCCGTGCAGACCGGCGTCTGGTACGCGCCGGGCCTGCACTGGTCGGTGTTCGACGCGGTGGTGGAGGTCCACGGGGAGCGGTGGTGGGCCGGCGACGCCGCGCTGCGCCGGGCCGCGGCGGCGGCCGGGCTGCCGTACGCCCCGCTGCTCGGCGAGGGCCCGCTGGTACGGCTGCAGGAGCTGTCCGCGGTCTTCCCGAGCCTCGTCCCCGCCGGGTTCGGCCTGCCGCCGCTGGCGGGCAACCTCGCCGAGGGGTACGTGCTGAAGCCCGCCGGGGCCGTGCCGGTGGCCGTCGGCCGGCCGGTGCTCAAGGTCAAGCAGCCGGGCTTCGCCGAGGACGCCCGCTACCGCGGCGCCCGCCCGTACACCGCCCCGCCCGGCGGGGCGGCCGGCGTGCCCGGCTGGCTGGTCGAGCAGGCGGCCGTCCTGCTCACCCCGGCCCGGGCGGCCGCCGCCGTCTCCAAGCTCGGCCCGGCGGCCGCTCCGGCGGAGGTCGCCGCCGAGATCGCCCGGGACACCGTCGAGGACCTCGCGGACCGCCTCGGCGGCCTGCCCGCCGCGCAGGCCGTCCGACTCACCTCCTGCCTCGGCAGCGCGGCCCTGGAGCTGGCCCGCCTCGACGCGGCCGGGCGGCGCACCCCGTGAGCGCGGGCGCCGTCCCCGGCCCGGGCGGTTCAGCCGGGGGCCGGGCCGCGCTGGCAGTGCGGGCACCAGACGGCGGGGCGGTCCTCGGCGTGCGGGGCGGTGCGCAGCCGGGTGCCGCAGCGCGAGCAGGGGCGGCGGGCCCGGCCGTAGACCCAGGTGCGGCGGTCCGGGTGCGGGTCGCGGGTGGTGATCCGCTCGGCCCGCAGCTTGTTGGCCTCCAGCAGGTGCTGTGCCTTGGCGAGGACCCGGTCGAGCACGGTGACCTCGCCGACCGGGGTCCACGGGGTGACGCCGGCCATGAAGCACAACTCGTTGGCGTACACGTTGCCGATGCCCGCCAGGTTGCGCTGGTCGAGCAGGGCCTCGCCGACCGGCCGGGCCGGGTCGGCGGCGAGCCGGCGCAGCGCCTCGGCGGCGTCCCAGTCCGGGCCGAGCAGGTCGGGGCCGAGGTGGCCGACGGCCCGGTCCTCGTCGGCGGTGCGGAGCAGTTCGACGACGGGGAGTCGGTAGCCGACGGCGGTGCGCTCGACGGTGCCGAGCACGGCGCGGATCTGGTGCGCCGGGCCGCCGTGCCACTTCTCCCCGCTGCGGAAGACCGCCCAGCGGCCGTCCATCCGCAGATGGGTGTGCAGGGTGAGACCGCCGTCGAAGCGGGTGAGCAGGTGCTTGCCGCGCGGCACGACGTCCAGCACCAGGCGGTCCGTCAGGTCGGCGGTGGCGTGCGCGGGCACGCGCAGGTCGGCCGCGGTCAGCCGGTGGCCGGCCAGGGCCTCCCGCAGCTGCGCGGCCGTGCGGTAGACGGTGTCGCCTTCGGGCACTCCCCCATCATGCCGGTCCGGCGGGGCGCGGTGGCAGGATGCGGGCCGGAGAGGGAGGCACGGTGACCGGTCGGGCGGTGCGGAGCACGGTGGAGTGCGGGCGGTGCGGCGGCGCCGTCCGCCGGGAGGTCGGCCAGTTCGTGCGGTGGGGGCGGCTCGGCTGGGGCGTGGACACGGACTGCGCCGATTGCTCGATCATCTCCTGCGAGGAGGACTGGGGTCCGGCGCCCGACTCCGTCCGGCGGGTGCTGCTGGCCGAGCACGGCGCCTTCACCGTCCGGCCGGTGGGGCCCGCGGTGAGCGGGCTCGCCCTGCTGCGGGTGCTGCGCGAGGACGGTACCCGCTCGCTCGCCGAGGCCCGGCGTCTGGCCGGTGAACTGGCCGGGAGCGGCCTCACCGGCACCGAGGTCGAGATGGAGTTCCTGGCCGGACGGCTCCGCCACCACGGGGTGGCGGCCGCGGTCGGGCCGGTCGGCGCCGGGCCGGGTCAGGCCTCGGTCGGGCGGTAGACCGTCAGCCCGGCGGGCGTCTTGGCGAGCAGCAGGTGCTCGGGGGCGTCGACGACCTCGCCGTCGACCGCGGCATGGGCGACACCCCGCAGGTCGGTCAGGTCGAGGGCGGACAGCCGGGCCTCGCGGTAGACCGGGGAGCGGCCGAGGGTGCCGAGCAGGAAGGCGGCGACCAGTCGCGTCCGGGCGAAGGGGTGGCTGCCGTCGACCGCGCGGACGTCGAGCAGGCCGTCGTCGAGGCGGGTACGCCGGGTCGGGGCGAAGCCGGGCGGGTCGTACACGCTGTTGCCGGCGAACAGCAGCCACAGGTTGCGCGGCACCCCGGCGACGGAGACCCGGACGGGTTCGGCGGAGGAGAGCACCTCGACCAGGGCGAGGGCGAGCGCCGGCCACTTGCCGATCCGCTTCTCGTGGCGCTCCCGGATGCGGACGAGGTCCGGGTAGACGCCGATGCTGAAGGTGTTGAGGAACGGCAGGTCGGTGCCGTCCGGCCCGCTGACCCGGCCGAGGTCGACGGCGACCGCGCTGCCGCTCTCCACCGCCTCGGCGGTGCGGGCGAGTTCGTCGACGCCGAGGTCGAGGGCGAAGTGGTTGAGGGTGCCGCCGGGGAAGACGGCGAGCGGCAGACCGGCCCGGCGGGCGACGGAGGCCGCCAGGTTGACGGACCCGTCGCCGCCGCAGACGCCGAGCGCGCCGCCGGCCCCGGCGGCCCGGGAGGCGGCCTGCTCGACCAGGTCGGCCAGGTCGTCCTCGGGACCGCGTTCGACGATCTCCGCCTCGGGGAGCAGGCGGCGGAGTTCGGCGACGGTGGCCCCGGGGCCGTCCGGCCCGGAGTCGGCGTTGACCACGACGACCAGCCCTGCGCCGCGCGGCAGCGCGGGGGCGGTGATCCGCGCCGGGGCCGCCCGGGCCGGCTCCTCGGCGGCGCGCGGCCACCACCGGGTGGTGAGCAGCGCGGCACCGGCGCCGAGCGCCGCCCCGGCCAGCACGTCACCGGGGTAGTGCACCCCGACGTACACCCGGGAGGCCATCACCCCGAACGCCAGCGGGGCGGCGCAGACGGCGAGCGCGGGCGACTCCAGCGCCAGGCCGACGGTGAAGGCCGCGGCGGAGGCGGAGTGGCCCGAGGGGAAGGAGGTGGTCAGCGGCTGGACGGCCAGCCGCCGGGCGAGCGGGACGTCGTCGAGCAGCGGCCGGGGCCGCCGGGTGGCGTACTTCGCCGGGACGTTCGCCAGCAGCGAGGCCAGGGCGAGCGAGCCGGCCCCGCGCAGGGCGGCCCGCCGGGCTGTGCGGTTGCCGGTGGCGGCGAGCGCGGCGGCGACGCCGAACCACAGCACCCCGTGGTTGGCCGCCTTGCTGAGCCGGGGCAGCACCGGGTGGGCACCGCGCAGCCGGCTGACGGCGACGCGGGCGAAGAGTCGACGGTCGAGACTGCGCAGCGCCCTCATGGGGCCAGCCTAGGCCCTCCGCCGCGGACCGCGCCGGATCAGCGCGCGGCGACGGGCCCCGGGCCGGGCGTGCCGACGGACCGCCCCGGTGCCGGACCGCCCTTGTGCGGGACCGCACTTGGCCCGGTCCGGCGGGAGCAGCGGCGGTGGTGTCCGGATCGGCGAGGCGTTGCGGGCGGCTGACGGTCGGCCACACCGCGCACGGGCGGGCGGTTCGCCGGAGGGGCCGGCCGCGCGGGGCCTGCCGGCGGGCGGTTCGCCGGCAGGCGGTCCTGCGGCCGGGTCGGCCCGCGGTCACATGACCATGCAGGAGTACGCGACCGCGGGGTCGGGTGCGCCGCCGTTGGCGACGAAGCCGAAGGTGGTGGAGGCGCCGACGGCGAGGGAGCCGTTCCAGTCCGCGTTGTCGACGGTGACGGCCGTGCCGGTGCCGGTGCTGACGCCGTTCCAGACGCTCGCCGGTGACTGGCCGCCGGGCAGGGTGAAGTGCACCATCCAGCCGAGGATCGGGGTGGTGCCGGTGTTCTTGACCGTCACCTCGCCCTGGTAGCCGCCGGACCAGCTGCCGACGGTGCGGTAGGCGGCGGAGCAGGCGGCGCCGGTCGGCGGCGGGTCGGTCGGGCCGCTGCCGTCGCCGACACCGGTGACCTGGCCGGTGCCGCCGTCGAAGACCACGTCGGAGCAGGAGTAGAAGGTCTCGGCGCTGTCCGAGCGCTGCCAGACGGTGTAGATGACGTGCCGTCCGGACTTGTTCGCGGGCAGCGTGCCGTTCCAGGTGTACTTGCCGCCGACCGTGCCGACCGTGCCGGACAGCGGCGGGTCGGCCACGGACTGGAAGGGCGTGCTCTCCAGGGCGTCCCAGGTGAGCGGCTCGGCCGGGTCGAAGCCGTCCTTGGTGACGTACTGGTGGAAGGAGCCGGGGTGGGCCGCCCAGGCGTTGTAGCTGAAGGTGAACGCGGCGCCGCTCGTCAGGTGGGTCAGCGGCCAGTCGGTGCGGGCCTGGTCGAAGCCGGTGAAGTTGGGGTTGCCGCCGCTGCACAGCTGTCCGTCCGGGACGAAGCCGCGGGTGCGGCCCGCGCCGTCCGAGCGCAGCACGGAGAACCAGTTGTAGAACGGGGTGGTGCCGCCGGTGGCGGCCGCGGCGGCGCAGGCCGCGTTGCGGGGCTTGATCTCCCCCGTGGGAGTGATGGCGTCCCGGTAGCAGAGGAAGGTCCGGCTGCCGGGCGCCATCGGCGCGCCGTGGGCCGCGGCCCGGGGGCTGCCCAGCACCACCAGCACGAGTGCGGGCAGGGCGGCGAGCAGGGTGAGCAGACTGATCAGGTGTAACCGTCGGCGGAGGTCGGCCATGTGCGTCGTCCCTTTCGGCAGGTGGGGCGGGGACCGCGGGACGGGCCCCGGGCGAAGGGGTGGGAGCGCTCCCATTCGGAACGTAGCGCGGACTCCGCCGGCTGTAAACGGATTCGGTCGCGGCTATGACAAATTCCCCGGCCGCGCCGGCCGACCCGCCGCCGGAGCCCGTCCGGGTCACGGTCGAGGCAGCACGGCGAGGCAGCACCCACCCCCAGGAGGACGCATGCAGGCTCCCGTGCGCCGCGCGGTACCGGCGGTCGCCCCTGGGTTCGGTGCCCAACCCCGCCTACGCGGACGCGAAGAGGATCGTGCTCACGGTCGGGGCCGCACCGCCCGCCACGACCGAGCCGCCCACCGACGGCACCGCTCCCCCACCCAGCGGTGACACCACCCCGCCGCCCGCCGACACGGCGGCCCCACCGGTCGACTCTTCGGCGCCGCCGGCGACCGGGCCGGGCCGGGCGCCCGCGCGGTGACCACCGGACCGCCCGCGGGGCGGGCGCCCCGGTCCCGCGGACGGTCCGTCACTCAGACCCGGGCGGCCGCGGCGGCCGGCAGCGCGATCTCGAAGCAACAGCCGCCGGCGACGTTGCGGACGGTCGCCCGTCCCTCGTGCGCCTCCACGATGCCGCGGACGATCGCCAGGCCGAGGCCCGCCCCGGAGTCCCCGTGGTGCGGGCCCGCGCCGCCGCCCGTGCTCCGCGGGGTCCGGGCGGCGCCGCCGCGGAAGCCGGTCTCGAAGACCCGTGGCAGGTCGGCCTCGGGGATGCCGCCGCAGCCGTCCGTCACCGAGACCAGCACCTCGTCCTCCGCACGCCGCGCCGCGACCGCCACCACCCCGTCCGCGGGGGTGCAGCGGATCGCGTTGACCAGCAGGTTGCCGAGCACCCGGGTGATCTCACGGCCGTCCACCTCGACCGGCTCGGCGGCCACCGCGCCGCCCGCCAGCCGGACGCCGCGCTCGCGGGCCAGCGGGGCCGCGCCGGCGATCGCGTCGCCGACCAGGTCGTACACCGACACCCGGGACGGCGAGAGCGTCAGCGCACCCGCCTGGATCCGGGACAGCTCGAACAGGTCGTCCACCATGCCGGTCAGCCGGTCCACTTCGGTGCGCATCCGGGCCAGGTAGCGCGGCGGGTCCTCGGCGACCCCGTCCTCCAGCGCCTCGGCCATCGCCCGCAGGCCCGCCAGCGGGGTGCGCAGATCGTGCGAGATCCAGGCGATCAGCTCCCGGCGCGACTGCTCCAGGGCCTGCTCGCGCCGGCGGGACTCCGCCAGCCGGGCACTGGTCGCCGCCAACTCTTCGCTGAGATGGGCGAGTTCGCTGCCGAGCGGCTGCACCGGCGGGGCGAAGCCGCCCTCACTGCCCACCGTCCGGGCGGCCGCCGCCAACGCCCGGCTGCCCGCCACCACCTGACGGCCCAGCAGCGCCGCGGTGGCCACCGAGACGACCGCGGCCATCAGGGTCACCGTGACGACCACGCCGAGGTCGTGCTCCGAGAGGAACATCGCCTGCGCCACCGCCACCGTGCCGGTGGTCATCGCCAGCACCGTCACCACGGCCACGCACAGCAGCGAGAGCGCGACCGACCGGCGGCGCAGCAGCCGCACCGCCGGCCAGCCGAGCAGGCCGGCCGCGCCGGCGCCCAGGGCGGCGAAGGCGGCGATCAGCAGCAGGTCCCTCATGGCGGTGTCAGCTCCCCACCGGGTCGAAGCGGTACCCGACGCCCCAGACCGTCGTGATCAGGCGCGGCGCCGCCGGGTCGTCCTCGATCTTCTCGCGCAGCCGGCGGACGTGGACGGTCACCGTGGACAGGTCGCCGAACTCCCAGCCCCACACCTGCTGCATCAGCTCCTCCCGGCCGAACGCCCGTCCCGGGTGCCGGAGGAAGAACGCCAGCAGGTCGAACTCGCGCAGGGTGAGCGACAGTTCGACGCCGGACCGGTGGGCGCGGCGGGCCTGCGGGTCGAGTTCCACGTCGCCGCTCGCCAGCACGGGGGCCGGTGCCGCGGAGACCGGGGCGGCCGCGGCACCCGCGCGGCGCAGCACGGAACGGACGCGCAGCACCAGTTCGCGCGGGCTGAACGGCTTGGTGACGTAGTCGTCCGCGCCGAGTTCCAGGCCGAGGATGCGGTCGGACTCGTCGCCCTTCGCGGTGAGCATCACCACCGGCAGCCGGGCGCCGTGCTCGGTCGCGCGCAGCCGGCGGCAGACCTCCAGGCCGTCGATGCCGGGCAGCATCAGGTCGAGCACCACCAGGTCGGGGCCGTGCGCGGCGGCGGCCAGCGCCTGGTGGCCGTCGGCGGCCCGGTCGACGGTGTAGCCGGCCCGCCGGAGGTAGCCGGTGACGACCTCGGCGACGGTCGGATCGTCGTCGACCACCAGGATGCGGCCGGCGTTCGGGGGTCGGCTGTCGCCGTCGGACGCGTTCACGCCTCCGAGGATAGGCAGACGGCCGGGGTTCGCCGCCCGGCCCCGGCGATCCGTACGACTTCCGTAAGGGTCCGCGCACGGCCACGCCGGGAGTCCGGGTGCCCGTGCGCCGACCGTCAGGGTGCCGCCGTGGCGGATTCGGGGCCGGGGACGTCGCGCAGGTGGCGGAGCGGGGAGAAGAAGACGAACCAGCCGGCCGCCCAGGTGCCGAGGAGGGCCAGCCCGAGTGCGGGCCGGATCCCGATCAGCGTGCCGAGCAGCCCGCCGAGCACGCCGCCGACCGGCAGGGTGCCCCAGACGACCCAGCGGACGGCCGCGTTCATCCGGCCCATCAGCTCCGGCGGTGTCACCGACTGCCGGTAGCTGAGCTGCGCGATGTTGTAGACCATCGCGGAGAAGCCCGCGACGCCCCAGCCCAACGGGAAGAGCAGCACTCCCCAGCCGGGCCGGGCGGCCGCCGCGACGACCTGCGGCGCGCCGAACACCAGCATCGACACCCAGATGATCCGGGCCGAGCCGAGCCGCTCGGCGAGCCGGCCGGCGAACAGCCCTCCGGCGATCCCGCCGACGGCCGAGGCCGCCATCACCAGCCCGGTCAGCGCGGGCCCCACGTGCAGCACCCGGACGAGGAAGACCATCGCCAGCGCCGAGACCATGCCGGAGAACAGGTTCGCGGTGGCGGTGCACGCCACGACCCGGCGCAGGATGCGGTGCCCGAGGACGAACCTCAGGCCCTCGGCGATCCGGCGGCGCAGCGTCCCGTCCGCCGGCCGCGCCCGCGGACGCTCCTCCCGGGTCCTGATCCCGAGGACCGACAGGACCGAGAGCGCGTAGGACAGCGCGTCGGCCGTCATCGCCCCCGCGGCGCCGACCGACCAGACCAACCCGCTGCCCAGCCCCGGCCCGCCGAACTGTGCGAGTGCCTGGGTGGTCCCGAGCTTGCCGTTGGCGTTCATCAGGTGCTCGGCGCGGACGAGCGACGGCACGTAGCTCTGGTACGAGACGTCGAAGAACACCGAGCAGACGCCCGCCGCCACGGCGACCGCGTACAGCTGGGCCATCGTCAGGACGCCGAACGCCGCGGCCAGCGGGACCGATCCGATGATCACCAGTCGGAGCAGGTTGCAGACGATCATGACGGAGCGCTTGGCGGTGCCGTCCACCATCGCACCGGCCGGCAGCGCGATCACCGCGAACGCCAGTGTGGTGGCCGCGGTCAACAGGCCGACCTGGAAGGTGCTCGCGCCGAGCGCGACGACCGCGAGCAGCGGCAGGGCGACCTCGGTGACCGCCGATCCCGTCTCGCTGACCGTCTGGCCGCCCCACAGCAGCATGAAGTCCCGCTGCCGCCACAGGCTCGGACCGTGATTCGTCGCCCCGGCGTCCCGCACGTCCTGCGCCGCTTCCGTCACAGCACCGGCTCCGCTCCCGTCGCGGCCCGGACGGTGTCGCCGTTCACCGGCGCGCCGGCACCGTCCGTGCGGGGCAGGGGGATCGCCCGCCTCACGCGCCGTCCGCGCGCAGCCAGCTGCCGGGGAGGTCCTTGCGGAGGCCGGCGAGGGCCTCAGCGGTGCGGGCGCGGGCACGGAGGGCGCCGCCGTCGTCCGCGCGGAGCAGCACGTCGTCCCCGGCGAACCAGCGGCTGCCGGCCGGGGCGGAGAACACCGGGTAGTCGGGGAAGGGCAGTTGGACGTAGCCGTCCTCGAGGGCGAGGAGCGTCGCGACGTCGAGCGGTTCGAGGCGGTCGGCGTGGCCGTCGGGGGCGTGCAGGGACTCGGAGAGGACGAGTTCGACCAGGGCGACCGAGAGCCGGTCCAGCCAGGGCCGCCGGCTGCCGTCGCTCTCCTGCACCACGGCCGGGTCGGGCCGGTGCAGTTCGTCGAGCGGGACGCCCCAGGCGACGGCGCCCTCCCTCGCGTGGCGGAAGACCAGCAGGTGGCCCCCGGCGTCGAGGTGGAGCTCCGCGGGGTCGAGCAGCGGGTCGTGGTTGGCGGTGAGGTCGGCGCGCCGGCCGAACCGGCCGTAGGCCTCGCGGAGCGCCGCGGGCAGCCGGTGGCCGAGCCGCTCCTCCGCGGCGGCGAGGTCGGCCTCCGCCCAGCCGTCGCCCTCCGCGAGCGGAGCGACCCAGTGCTCCGCGAAGTCCTGCACGAACCACCAGGCCGCCGCACGGTCTTCGAGACCGGCCGCGACACCTTCGACGAGATCGAACCCGTGTGTCATACCCGGGACCCTACCGGCCGGGTCCGACCGTCCGGCAGGCGCCCGGAAATCCGGGCGACAGGGCGTCAGCCGGGCTGGCCCTCTGGCTCGATGGACACCACGAGCATCACGGATCCCGGGAAATGGGTGACCCTCTTCACCGTCGAGAACCTGTCCGGTCTGCCGCGCCCGGGGTTCGCCCTCACCGTTTGACTGCGCGACCGCGGCATCGACTGGTCGCCGCTCGACGGGCAGGACATCCGCCACGACCTCGCCTGCGGGCCCGATCCGGCGCTCGGCGGGCGCCGGCGCTGCCACGTCACCGTCCGGGTCCGCGCCGCCCCGCTGCGCCGCCTCGGCCCGCATCCCGACCAGGCCTCCGCCCGCGTCCTCCCGCCCCTGGCACCGGACTGGTGGGGCCCCTGGGCGTACCGCCGGAAGCGGGCCGTCCGCCGCGAGGAGGTCGCCCGGGCTCGCCGCCTGTGGACGGCGGCCGGGTGACGGAGGCCGGACGTCGGGACCGCAACGGTCAGTCGCTTCCCGGGAGTTCCGCCGCTTCGCCGAGGAGCGGGGCCAGCAGGTCGCCGTGCTCGGCGGTGCGGGCGAGGACGTCCTCGGGGGTGAACGCGAGGTCGTCGAGGGCGGTGCACTGCTCGACCTCGGCCCAGGTGATCGGGGTGGAGACGCCGGGGGTCGCGGTGGCACGCAGGGTGTAGGGCGCTGCGGTGGTCTTCGTGGTGGTGTTCTGCGACCAGTCGACGAAGACCTTGCCGCGGCGCAGCGCCTTGGCCATCCTGCTGACCACGTGGCGGGGGTGGTCGGCGGCCAGGCGTTCGGCGAGCGTGCGGGCGTAACCGACGACGGCGGAGGCCCCGCTCGGCTGGAGTGCCGCGTACAGGTGGAGGCCCTTGCTGCCGGAGGTCTTGACGTGGGCGGTGAGGCCGTCCTCGGCGAGGCGTTCGCGGACGAGCAGGGCGACCGCGCAGCAGAGCGTGATGTCGGCGCCGGGGCCCGGGTCGAGGTCGATGACCAGCCGGTCGTGGGCGGCGGGCCCGGTGTCGGCGCTCCACTGCGGCACGTGGAGTTCGAGGGCATACCCGTTGGCGAGGGCCATCAGGGTGGGCAGGTCGTCGACGGTGACGCGGTCCTTGGGGCCCTCGTGGCTGTCGACGACCATGGTGCGGACCCAGTCGGGCAGGCCGGGCGGCGGGTTCTTGGCGAAGAAGCCCTCCTCGCCGACCCCGGAGGGGAAGCGCAGCAGGGTGGCCGGCCGGCGCCGGACGTGCGGCAGCAGGTGCGGCGCGACCTGGGCGTAGTAGTAGAGGGCCTGGCCCTTCGTCCAGCCGGTGGCCGGCCACAGCACCTTGTCCAGGTGGGAGAGGACCAGGCGGCGGCCTTCGACTTCCGTGACCTGTCGCTCCGGCATACCGTGGTAAATCCCCATGAAAGCGACAGGTCATGCCGCAGGTCACCTGGAAAGGTGTCATCACGTTCGGGCTGGTCGGCGTACCCGGGCAGCTGTACGCCGCGGGGACAACGTGATCGACCCGGCGAAGAAGGCGCCCGCCGAGAAGGCCGCGGCGGCCCGCAAGGCCCCGACCGAGCGGACCACCGCGGCTGCGAAGAAGACGGCAGCGAAGACCACCGTCAGGAAGGCCGCACCGCGCCGGGCGCCCTGAACCGCGGCGGCGGGGCAGGGCGGGGCACGGCGTCGGCCCGAGGGCCCGGTCGCGTCGGTGAGCCGGGCCCTCGGAACGCCAGACTAGGGGGCGGCCGGGGCAGCGAAACGGTTCTCCCTGCGGCGCCCGCGCGGCGCGCCCCCACGTGCGGAGGCGGGTGCGGAGCCGGTCACCCGGCGGCGGACGGCTCGGGAACACCGGCCAGCCCGGTCTCCAGGCCGTCGAGGGCGTGCGAGCAGACGCAGTCCCGCGCGGTCGGCAGGTCGGCCACCGCCTTGAACAGCACCGTGCGCAGCCGGTCCACGTTGCGGGCGAAGACCTCCAGCACCTCGGCGTGGGTGACGCCCTCGCCGGTCTCCACCCCCGCGTCCAGATCGGTGACCAGCGCCAACGAGGTGTAGCAGAGACCGAGTTCGCGGGCGAGCACGGCCTCCGGGTGGCCGGTCATGCCGACCACCGACCAGCCGTTGGCGGTGAACCAGCGGGATTCCGCGCGGGTGGAGAACCGCGGCCCCTCGACGACCACCAGGGTGCCGCCGTCGACCGGCTCCCAGGCGTTGGCGCGGGCGGCGGCCAGGGCGGCCTGGCGGCCGTCCGGGCAGTACGGGTCCGCCATCGAGACGTGCACCACCTCCGGCAGCGAGCCGTCCGGCAGCGGCAGTCCGTCGTAGAAGGTCTGGGCCCGGCCGAGGGTCCGGTCGACGAACTGGTCCGGCACCAGCAGCGTGCCCGGGCCGTACTCGGTGCGCAGCCCGCCTACCGCGCACGGGCCGAGCACCTGCCGCACCCCGAGGGAGTGCAGCGCCCACAGTCGGGTAGCCGGGCCACGTTGCCGTGGCCCGGCCCCCTCAGAACCGGACGTGCACCTTTCAGCGCATCCGGCTCAAGCAAGCCCCGAGAGCT
>NZ_JBFBJY010000078.1:0-27967 GCF_040702125.1 Kitasatospora sp. NPDC085895
CGCCCGGCGCGCCGGCGCGGGCCCGCCCCCCGCCCCCGCGCTCCGCCGCGCGCCCGCCCGCCCCCCCGGCCCCCGGGGCCCCCCCCCGCCGCTCTTGCTGTCGTGGCCGTGCCGTGGTGGCCGTGCCGTCCGGTCGCCGGTCAGTCGCCGATCAGGGCGTCCACGAAGGCGGCCGGCTCGAAGGGGGCGAGGTCGTCGGCGCCCTCGCCGAGGCCGACCAGCTTGACCGGCACGCCGAGTTCGCGCTGGACGGAGACGACGATGCCGCCCTTGGCGGTGCCGTCGAGCTTGGTCAGCACGATGCCGGTGATGTCGACGACCTCGGCGAAGACCCGGGCCTGGACGAGGCCGTTCTGGCCGGTGGTGGCGTCCAGGACGAGCAGCACCTCGTCGACCGGGCCGTGCTTCTCGACGACGCGCTTGACCTTGCCGAGCTCGTCCATCAGGCCGGTCTTGGTGTGCAGCCGGCCCGCGGTGTCGATCAGGACGGTGTCGACGCCCTCGGCGATGCCCTCCTTGACGGCGTCGAACGCGACCGAGGCCGGGTCGCCGCCCTCGGGCCCGCGGACGGTGTGCGCGCCGACCCGCTCGCCCCAGGTCTGGAGCTGGTCGGCGGCGGCGGCGCGGAAGGTGTCGGCCGCGCCGAGCACCACCCGTCGGCCGTCGGCGACCAGCACCCGGGCGAGCTTGCCGGTGGTGGTGGTCTTGCCCACGCCGTTGACGCCGACGACCAGGACGACCGCCGGGCCCTCCTCGTGCTTGGTGGAGCGGACGGTGCGGTCTGCGTCCGGCCCGATCAGCGCGACGAGCTCCTCGTGCAGCAGGCCGCGCAGCTCCGCGGGGGTGCGGGTGCCGAGCACCTTGACCCGGGTGCGGAGGCTGTCGACGAGCTCCTGGGTGGCCGCGACACCGATGTCCGCGGTGAGCAGGGTCTCCTCGATCTCCTCCCAGGTGTCCTCGTCGAGGCGGTCCCGGGAGAGCAGGGTGAGCAGGCCCTTGCCGAGCGCGTTCTGCGAGCGGGAGAGCCGGGAGCGCAGCCGGACGAGCCGGCCCGCGGTGGGTTCGGGGACCTCGACCGCCGGCGGGGCCGCGGCCTCCGCCGGGGCCTCCACCGGGACCTCGGGGGCCTCGGGGGCCGTCGTGGCCTCGGGGGCCTCGGGGAGCTGCACCTCCTCGATGGTCTGGACGGGTGCCTCGCTGGGCGGGGCGGACTCCTCGCCGACCTGCGGCTCGCGCGGCGGCGTGATGACGGGTGCCTCGGGCTTGGGAGGCACCTGCTTGCGTCGTCTGCCGTTGACGACGAGGCCAGCGATCGCACCGACGGCGACCACGGCGATGACTACGGCAAGGATCACGTATTCCATAACCCCCCCAGTATCGGCGACGCCCCCGCGCCGCCGGGAGTAGCCGGGCGGCGTGGCTCGCTCACCGTCCGTGGGCCCGCCGGGCGCGGGCTCAGCCGGCCGGGGCCGGGGTGCGCCTCTCCTTGTGCTCGTCGCGCAGCCGCTGGCTGATCACCTGGGAGATGCCGTCGCCCTTCATGGTGACGCCGTAGAGGGCGTCGGCGGCCTCCATGGTGAGCTTCTGGTGGGTGATGACGAGCAGCTGGGAGCTCTCCCGGAGCTCCTCCATGATCGCGATCAGCCGACGCAGGTTGGTCTCGTCGAGCGCCGCCTCCACCTCGTCCATCACGTAGAAGGGGCTGGGGCGGGCCTTGAAGATGGAGACCAGCAGGGCGACGGCGGTCAGCGAGCGCTCGCCGCCGGAGAGCAGCGACAGCCGCTTGACCTTCTTGCCGGGCGGCCGGGCCTCCACCTCGACGCCGGTGGTCAGCATGGACTCGGGGTCGGTGAGCACCAGCCGGCCCTCGCCGCCGGGGAACAGCCGGGAGAAGACGCCCTCGAACTGGGCGGCGGTGTCCTGGAAGGCGGCGCTGAACAGCTGCTCGACCCGGGCGTCGACGTCCCGGACGATGTCCATCAGGTCGCGCCGGCTCTTCTTGAGGTCGTCGAGCTGCTCGCCGAGGAAGCGGTGCCGTTCCTCCAGCGCGGCGAACTCCTCCAGCGCCAGCGGGTTGACCCTGCCGAGCTGCTGGTGGGCGCGTTCGGCGGCCTTGAGCCGCTTCTCCTGCTCGGCCCGGTCGTACGGGCGGGGCTCGCCGGGCTCGGCGCCGTCCTCCGGGACGGGCGGCGGGACGGGCTGGTCGGGGCCGTAGCCGTCGATCAGCTCCTGGCCTCCGATGCCGAACTCCTCCAGCGCGCGGGACTCCAACTGCTCGATGCGCAGCCGCTTCTCGGCGCGCAGCACCTCGTCCCGGTGGCCCGCGTCGACGAGCCGGTCGAGTTCGGCCTTGAGTTCGCGGCCGTGCTCGCGGGCGGTGCGCAGCTCGGCCTCCCGCCCGGTGCGGTCCTGCTCGACGGCGGTGCGCTCGGCGTCGGCGGCGGCCAGCGAGGACCCGACGGCGGCGAGCAGCACCCGGGCGCCGTCGGCGACCGCGGTGGCGACCGCGGCCTCGTGCCGGGCGCGGGCGCGGCGGCGGGCGGCCCGGGCGCGGGCCTCGCGTTCGGCGGCGGCGGCGCGGTCGAGCCGGTCGGCGCGGCCGGCCAGGGAGCGGACCCGTTCCTCGTGGGTGCGGACGGCGAGCCTGGCCTCCATCTCGGTGGCGCGGGCGGTGGTTGCGGCGGCGGCCAGCCGGTCGCGTTCGGCGGTGTCGGGCTCGTCCTCGGCGGCGGCGTCGAGTTCCTCGGCGGCCTCCAGCCGGGCGGCGAGTTCCTCGGCGGCGTCCCGGGCGTCGGCCAGGCCCTGTTCGGCGCGCTGCGCGGCGGCGGCGAGGCGTTCGGCCTCGCCGGCGGCGGCCCTGGCCTGTCCGGCGGACCGGCCGAGGGCGCCGGCGAGTCGGGCGCGTTCCTTCTCGGCGCGGCGGCGGGCCGCGGCCGATTCGTCCTGGGCCAGGGAGAGTTCGCGGCGGCGTTCGGCGGCGGCCGCCAGTTCCTCCGCCGACCGTGCGCAGCGGACGTCGAGTTCGTCGATGCGGCGGGCCGCTTCGGCGACCTGGGCCTGGGTCTCCAGCAGGCTGGGCGCACCGGCGGCGCCGCCCTGGGCCCAGGCGGCGGCGAGCAGGTCGCCGTCGGCGGTGACGGCGGTGAGCCCGGGGTGCAGGGCGGTCAGCTCGCCGGCGGCGGCGAGGTCGGCGACGACGGCCGTCCGGGCGAGCAGGGTGTCGACGGCGGCGCGCAGCCCGGCGGGGGCGTCCACCAGGTCGGCCGCCCAGTGGGCGCCGTCGGGGAGTTCGGGCCGAGCGGGCCGTTCGGCGCCGGTCGGGCGGGGGGCGTCGGCGAGGAGCAGGGCGACGCGGCCGGCGTCCTGCTTGCGCAGCAGCCGCAGTGCCTCGGCGGCGGTGTCCGGTCCGTCGACGGCGACGGCCTCGGCGGCGGCTCCGAGCGCGGCGGCGAGGGCGGTCTCGTGGCCGGGGTGGACGGTGAGCAGCTCGGCGGCGGAGCCGAGCACACCCGCCGGGCGGTCGGCGGCGGTGAGCAGGGCGCCGCTGCCGTCCTTGCGGCGCAGTCCCAGGGAGAGCGCCTCGTGACGGGCGGTCAGGCCGGCCCGTTCGCGTTCGGCGGCCGCGGCGGCGTCCCGGGCGGCGGCGAGGGCGTGCTCGGCCTCCTGGAGGTCGGCGCGGGCCTGCTCGTGGGCCCGTTCGTGGTCGTCGTCGGCGGCGACGAGGCCGTCGGTCTCCTCCTGGAGCTCCCGGTACTCCTGCTGGGCGGTCCCGGCGCGCTGCGCGGCCTCGGCGGCGGCCTCGGTGAGCCGGCCGATCTCGGCCTCGGCGGCGGCGGCCCGCGAGCGGGCTGCGGCGGCCTGGCCCTGCAGCCGGGCGAGGCCCTCGCGGCGGTCGGCGATGGCGCGGGCCGCGCCCTTCAGCCGGGTCTCCTCGGCGGCGAGGGAGCGTTCGAGTTCGCCGCGGGTCTCGACGGTCTCGGCGAGGGCGTACTGCGCCTCCTCCAGGGCCTCGGCGAGGGCGGCCTCCTCCTCGCGGACCCGGGCGGCCTCGGCGAGGAGTTCCTCGGGGTCGCGGCCGCGTCGTTCCTCGCCCTCGGTGCCGGTGCGGGCGTGCCGGACCTTCGCCTCGGCGAGTCCGACGGTGCCGCGGGTGCGCTCGGCGAGCGCGGAGAGCCGGTACCAGGTCTGCCGGACGGTCTCCAGCCGCGGCCCGAGCTGCTCGACCTGCGCCTCCAGCACGGCCTCGCGCCGGACGGCGGCGGCGAGCTGCTGCTCGACGGTGGTGCGGCGGACCTTGAGGGCGAGTTCGTCGGCGACCTCGGCCTCGACGGCGCGGCGCAGGCCGAGCAGGTCGTCGGCGAGCAGGCGCAGCCGGGCGTCGCGCAGTTCGGCCTGGATGCCGGCGGCGCGGCGGGCGATCCGGGCCTGCCGGCCGAGCGGGCCGAGCTGGCGGCGCAGTTCGGCGACGAGGTCCTGGACGCGGTTGAGGTTGCCCTGCATCGCGTCGAGCTTCCGCAGCGCCTTCTCCTTGCGCTTGCGGTGCTTGAGGACGCCGGCGGCCTCCTCGATGAAGGCGCGGCGGCCCATCGGGTCGGCCTGCAGGACGGAGTCGAGCCGGCCCTGGCCGACGATGACGTGCATCTCGCGGCCGATGCCGGAGTCGGAGAGCAGCTCCTGGATGTCGAGCAGCCGGCAGGCCGTCCCGTTGAGCGCGTACTCGCTGCCGCCGTTGCGGAACATCGTCCGGGTGATGGTGACTTCGGAGTAGTCGATGGGCAGCGCGCCGTCGGTGTTGTCGATGGTGAGGCTGACCTCGGCACGGCCCAGCGGGGCGCGACCGCCGGCGCCGGCGAAGATGACGTCCTCCATCTTGCCGCCGCGCAGCGATTTGGCGCCCTGTTCGCCCATCACCCAGGAGAGGGCGTCGACGACGTTGGACTTCCCGGATCCGTTCGGGCCGACCACGCAGGTGATGCCGGGTTCGAACCGCAGGGTCGTGGCCGAGGCGAACGACTTGAACCCGCGCAGCGTCAGACTCTTCAGGTGCACCCGTCCGACCTCCTCGCCAGTGTTCGGCGCTGTGCTGGCGACTGTATCCGGCCATGGGCGGGAGACGGCGTCAGGAGGCGGTTTGGGTGCGACGCGGCATGGGCAGCATTCGCGCGGGGAGGGCTCCGGACACGACGAAGGGACGCCACACCGGACGTCCCTTGCAGGCTGCGATCCCTTTCGGGAAGCTCAGCGCACCGACGGCGTCGATCGATCGGATCGTGGAAGGATCAGGTGAGCGCAGGCTCCCGGTGATCCATGTCGATGCTGGTGAGCAGCGAGTGCTCGTCGGCGACAGCGGCGAGAGCGTCGTTCTCCGTCCGGAGCCGGAGAAGTTCGGCCTCCAGATCGTGAACGCGCTGCTGCAGCCGTCGCATCTCGGAGAGCATTCGCGGGTCGGGGCCGCCGACGTACCCGAGAAGCGCCTTTGCCATGATGTATGGTCCTCCACGCTGAGTGACCGAACCGTTTTGCGGTACTGGTCTAGGGGGAAGGGGTGCGCACGCCCCGTCCACCCGAACGTGCTGGCTGGGCACTCCAGGGCGAGCGCAGTGAGCTGGGCACACGACGGCTCGACCCTGCCGGGTAAACGCGGACTGGTGCGCGGGCTTCCAGCGTCTCACCAAAGACGGTACGGGTCAACACGATCACCGCACGCTACCGCGCCCCTCTCACCTGCATGGCGGGTAGGTCACACCACGGGGTAGGGCGGGCCACCTGAGCCGGTGGATCACTGCTGGTGCGGAGTCAACCACGAGTCTGCCCGATTGGCAACCGGATGACACCGGCAGTTGCCGGAGGGTCTCTCCATCCCTCCGGCAACTGCGGTGTGCTAGCGGATCGCGAATCCGTCGTACCCGTCCCCGGTCGCGGTCCAGATCTCGGTGACCCCGCTGACCTGGCCCGGAGTGTCCGGGCCGCGCAGCAGGACGAGGAGTTCCTCGCAGTCGGCGTGCAGTCCTTCGGCCACGACCTGCACCCGGCCGTCGCCGAGGTTCACGGCGTACCCGGTCAGGCCGATCTCCAGGGCGCGGGCCCTGGTCCACCACCGGAATCCGACCTCCTGGACCCGGCCGCGGACCCAGGCGGTGACCCGGACCGGCCGGACACCGTCGTGCCCCAGCGTGTGATGGCCGTAACTGTCGTGACCGTGCATGCCACGACCATAGTGCGACCCCGGACGGTCGGTGCGAAGTGGTTTCACCGCACCCGCACGGCACCTCCGCGACCCTGCGAAGCCCTTCGCGAGTCCCTCGGACGGGTGACCGGCACGCGGCGGGCCGGATTCACCCGCCCGGCCGTGCGCCGGCGACGGGGCGCACGGACCGGCGGTTCAGAAGCCGCCGCCGAAATCCCCGCCCCCGCCGCCGTCGAACCCGCCGCCGAAGTCCCCGCCGCCGCCCCCGTCGAAGCCGCCGAAGTCGTTCTGGTCGAAGTCCGCGCCGGAGTACTCGCCGCCCTCCGGGCCGCCCTGGTAGCCGTCGGCGGCCCAGGCGCTGCCCGGCGAGGCCAGCACCGAACCGAGCACGGTGCCGGCGACCAGCCCGGGCAGCATGCCCGAGCCGAAGTAGCCGCCGGCCCAGGGGCTGTACGCGGGCCCGGCGTTCCAGTACGGCTCGCGGCCGTGCTCGGTGGGCACCGTGCGGACGTCCGGGTCCAGGCCCGAGCGCAGCCGGGCGGCGTCCTGCGCGCAGACCGGGACGCTGCGCGGCGCCCCGCCGGCCGGCGCCCAGTCGGCGTCCTCCACCGACGGGCCGTGCCGCGGGTCGAAGAAGCAGGGCGGGCGGCGCTCCGGCAGCGGCCGCTTGTCGCGGCGGGCGGCGAGCACGGCCAGCGAGAACCGGCCGTCCTCCAGCGCCTCGGTCACCGGCCGGACGTCCTCCGGCCCGGTGGCCGCGTCCATCCGCTGCTTCGCCTGCTCGTAGGCGTCCAGCGCCCGGGTGTAGTCGGTGCGCTGCTCGTCGTCGGCGTCGGCCGCCCGCGGGTCGAAGTCCAGCCGGTCGAGCTCCTCGCCGAAGGCGGTGATGTCCTCGTCGACGACCGTCCTCAGCTGCGCGAGCTGGGCCCGGCGCTGCTCCTCCTTGCGACGCTTGGCCCGCCGGAGGAGCAGCAGCACGCCGCCGCCGGCGAGGGCCAGCAGCACCAGCGGGACGACGATCGCGGCGGTGCTCACCCCGCCGGAGGCCACGCCGTGCCCGCGGGTCTGCGGGGCGGCCTGGTCGACGAAGTCGTTGAGGGCGCCGTTGACGTCGTTCGGGTGGGCCCGGAAGGCGGCGCCGGCGATCCGGTCCGCGGAGGCCGGCGGCAGGGCCTGACGGTCGGAGAACGCCTTGAACTGCTCACCGCGCCAGATCGCGTACACCCCGACGACGCCCACCTCGGTGCGCAGGTCGCGGGCGACGGTGGCCGCGGGGTACTGGTCGTTCGCCGGGACCACCGCGACGAAGATCGGCTTGTCCGTGTCGGCGATCTTCTTGGTCAGGTCGGCGGCCTGGGCCTCGGAGAAACGGCCGGTCATCGACGGGTCGACGTAGACCTTGCCCTGCTTGAGGGTCGCCGCGGCGTCGGGCACGCCGGCCGCGGAGGCCGCCGGCGCGAGGAGCAGCAGCACGCCGGTCAGCAGCGCGGTCAGCGCGACCGCCGGGCGGTGCAGGAGGGTTCTCATACCTCCGACGCTACCGCCCGGGCGCGCCCTCCCCCTCCTGCGGTCGCACGCCGGGCGCCCCGATCTGCACCCCCGGTCTGATCCTTCCCCCGCCGACCGGCCGGAAGACCCCCGGCGGTGCCGGACGCCGCCGCGGACGGGGCATAGTGGTGCCTGCCAGTCCGCTCATGATCGGAGCCCTCGTGTTCATCGGCCTCGTCACCGCCGTCGCGGCATCCGCCTGCTACGGCACCGGCTCCGTCCTGCAGGCGCTCGGCGCCCGGCGTTCGGCGCGCGAGGAGGCCGCCCGGTCCGAGGGCGGGGTGTCGCTGACCGAGCACGGCGGCCCGAGCCTGTCCTCGACCGCGAAGGCCGCCGTGACGTGGGAGTTCATCCTCGGCACGGTGCTGGACTTCGTCGGGTTCGGGCTGGGCGCGCTGGCCGCCCGACTGCTGCCGCTGTTCCTCTCCCAGACGATCATCAGCGCCAACCTGGTCATCACCGCGCTGCTCAGCGTCAGACTGCTCGGGCTGCGGCTCAAGCAGTTGGAGTGGCTGTCGATCGGCGTGCTGTGCGGGGCCCTGGTGATGCTGGCCGTGGCGGCCGGGCCGGAGGGCGACCACGTGGTCGCGCGGGCGGTGCACTGGTGGCTGCTGGCGGTGACGGTGGTGCTGATCGCCGGTGGCAGCCTGCTGGTGCGGCGGCTCGGACGCAGCGGGGCGATCGTGGCGGGCCTGCTGTCGGGCCTCGGCTTCGGCGCGCTGGGCATCGGCGTGCGGATCCTGGACGGCGTCGACCCGTTCGACCTGGTCGCGCTGGTGTCGGACCCGGCGCTGTACACCATCCTGGTCGGCGGCCTCGGCGGGATGTACCTGCACACCGTGGCCCTGCAGGTCGGCTCGGTGAACGGGGCGACCGCCGCGCTGGTGGTCGGCGAGACGGTGCTGCCGGGCGCGGTCGGGGTGATCTGGCTGGGCGACTCCTCGCGGGACGGCCTGGGCTGGCTGGCCGCGATCGGCTTCGTCCTGGCGGTGGTCAGCGCCGTCGGCGTCGCCTGGTTCGGCGAGGACGAGGGCGCCCTCCACGGCGTCGAACCCCACCAGCCCGAGCTCGCCGACCGCTGAAGACCCGCCCCGGGGCAGCACCCCGGGGGCGGCACCCAGGGGCCTGCCGTGCGCCTACCGCTGTCGCGGCGCCGGCTGGCAGCGGGGGCAGAAGTAGCTGGAGCGGTTCATCCAGGCCGCCCGGCGGATCGGCGTCCCGCAGCGGTGGCAGGGTGCGCCCTCGCGCCCGTAGGCGTCGAGGTCGCGGGCGAAGTAGCCGCTCTCCCCGTTCACGTTGACGTAGAGGCTGTCGAAGGTGGTGCCGCCGACGGCGAGCGCCGCGTTCATCACGTCCCTGGCGTGGCCGAGGAGTTCGGCGGCGCGGGGGCGGGTGATGCCGGTGGTGGGCCGGTCGTAGTGCAGCTTGGCGCGCCAGAGCGACTCGTCGGCGTAGATGTTGCCGACGCCGCTGATCAACGTCTGGTCGAGCAGGGCGCGCTTGACGGTCGTCCGGCGGGCCCGCAGGGCGGTGACGAAGGCGGCGTCGTCGAAGCGTCCGTCGAGCGGGTCGCGGGCGATGTGGGCGAGCGAGACGGGGGTGGCCTCCGGGTCGTCGTCCTCGGCCTCCTCGACGGCGAGGCCGCCGAAGGTCCGCTGGTCGACGAAGCGCAGTTCGCGGCCGCCGTCGGTGAAGCGGAACCGCACCCGCAGGTGGGTCTCGTCGGGGGCGGCCGGGTCCTGGACGAGCAGTTGTCCGCTCATGCCGAGGTGGCCGACCATCGAGTGGCCGGTGCCGGGGAGCGGTATCCAGAGGTACTTGCCGCGGCGGTGGGCCTCGCCGAAGGTGGTGCCGACGAGGCGGGCGGCGAAGTCCTCGCCGCCCGCGGTGTGCCGGCGGACCGAGCGCGGGTGCAGGACCTGCACCTCGGCGACGGTGCGGCCGGCCGTCCAGCGGGCCAGGCCGCGGCGGACGACCTCGACCTCGGGGAGCTCGGGCATGCGGGCCGCCTCAGCCGGTGGTGTCGGGCGTGCTCTCGGCGTACTTGGCCTTGATGGCGCGCCAGGCGCTCTCGGCGGCCTTCTGCTCGGCCTCCTTCTTCGAGCGGCCGCTGCCGTGCCCGAAGTCCTGGCCGGCGACGCGGGCGGCCGCGTCGAAGGTCTTCTCGTGGTCGGGTCCGGACTCGGACACCACGTACTCGGGCACGCCGATGCCCACGGCGGCGGTGAGTTCCTGGAGGCTGGTCTTCCAGTCCAGGCCGGCGCCGAGCTGCGAGGACTCCTCGATCAGCGGGTCGAACAGCCGGTGGACGAACTCGGTGGCGGCGTCCAGGCCGCGGTCGAGGTAGACCGCACCGATCACGGCCTCGACGGTGTCGGCGAGGATCGACGACTTGTCGCGGCCGCCGGTGCCCTCCTCGCCCTTGCCGAGGCGGATGAAGGTGCCGAGTTCGAGGCCGCGGCCGACCTCGGCGAGCGCGCGGGAGTTCACCACCGCGGCGCGGAGTTTGGCGAGCGTGCCCTCGGCGACCTCCGGGTGGAGGCGGTAGAGGGTGTCGGTCACCACCAGGCCCAGCACCGAGTCGCCGAGGAACTCGAGGCGCTCGTTGGTGGGCAGCCCGCCGTTCTCGTACGCGTACGAGCGGTGGGTGAGGGCGCGTACCAGAAGGGCGCGCTCGAGCTCGTACCCGAGGCGCCCTTCCAGGACGTCGTATTCGGTCGAGGCCGGCCCGCCGCCCTTGCCCCCGTTCGAAGGGCCCGGCTTGCGGGAGGAGTTGCCGTCCGACATCGATCCGTGCACCCCGCCGATCAGACCGAGAGGACCTGGCGACGGTTGTACGTGCCGCAGCTCGGGCACGCGATGTGCGCCAGCTTCGGCTCGTGGCAGCGGTCGCACGCGACGAGCGCGGGCGCGACGGCCTTCCAGTTGGACCGGCGGTGGCGCGTGTTGCTGCGCGACATCTTCCGCTTCGGAACAGCCACGGCTACTTCTCCTGGTTCTCGGCGAGACCCTCACGGGTGTCGCTGTTCTTGTTCTCGTCACCCTCGTCGCCGGGGGCGGCGGAGAGTCCCTGCAGAGCCGCCCACCGGGGGTCGGCGGCGTCGTGGTGGTGGGCCGGGTCGTCGCTCAGGCGTGCCCCGCACTCGGAGCAGAGGCCCAGGCAGTCGTCCTGGCACACCGGCTGCAGCGGCAGTGCGAGCACCACCGCGTCACGCAGCACCGGCTGGAGGTCGAAGAAATCGCCCTCCAGTCGGTAAGTCTCGTCCTCGGAGTCCTCGTCGAGGTCCTCCGCCCCGGCCGTCCGGGCGCGGTGGCGCTCGTCGGACTCCGGGTAGTAGTAGAGCTCCTGGAAGTCGACCTCCAGGTCGTCGTCCATCGGCTCCAGGCAGCGCACGCACTCGCCCTCGACGTGCGCCTCGGCGGTGCCGGTGACCAGCACGCCCTCGACGACCGACTCCAGGCGGAGCTCCAGCGAGATCTCGCTCTTCTCCGGGACCCCGATGACCTCCGCGACGCCCAGGCCCTGCGGGGCCTCCAGGGTCCGCGACACCGTGCGCATCGAGCCGGGGCGACGACCGAGTTCGTGCGTGTCGAACACGAGTGGGTCGCGGTGGTCGAGGCGGTTCAAGGTGTCCTGACTTCCTGGGGCGGTACGCATCCCTGCGTTCCGCGGATCCTTCTGGGGTGGTGTGCGTGACCGGTGTGCGGGCACGCGACGGGGCCGGTGCGAACAGGCCGGAGTGGTCAGACTACCGGAGACTCGGGCCAGGCCCAAAGTCGGTGCCCGACCCTCCGCCCTCAGCGGCCGCCGAGCTCCCGCAGCCTGGTCATGTCGATCATGCTGGTGTCGAAGAAGCTCGTCTCGTCCAGACCGGCCTGCTGCTGGTGCGGCAGCTGGGCCTGCGGCTGCTGCTGGTAGCCGTACTGGTTGCCGTACGGGTCGGCCTGGTAACCCTGCTGCTGGTAGTAGCCGTCCGCCACGCCCTCCTGGCCCTGGTAGGCCGTGGCGGGCTGCTGGTAGCCGTACTGGTTGCCGTACGGGTCGGTCTGACCGCCCGCGGAGGGGTCGTAGCCGCCGTACACGTCGGCGTACTGCGGAGCGCCCTGGTTGCCGTACGCGTCCTCGCCCGGGTTCTGCCAGCCGGCCGCGGCGGGCGTCTGGTCGGGCCAGGCCTGCTGCTGCGGCACCTCCTCGCGGTACCAGGGCTGCTCCTCGCCCTCGGTCGCGAAGCCGGCGGCGACCGCCTCGGCGCGGTCCTTCTGCTGCTGGGCCTCGTCGGCGGCGGCCAGGTAGGCGCCGAGCTCGTCGATGGGCTGCTTGCCGAGGAGCTTGTCGCGGCCCTTGCCGACCGCCTCCAGGGTGGCGCCGAGCACCGCCTCCAGGGTGGCGAGCTTGGCGTCGACGTACTCGTCGGCCTCCGGGCTGGGGCTGACCCGCGGCTGGAACTCCTCGCCGTCCTCGCCCGTCCCGTCCTCGGGCTCGTACACGCCCGCGCCGCGCAGCTTCTGCCGGCCGCGGCCGACCGCGCCGAGCGTCTTGGTCAGCACGACCTCGAAGTTGGCGAGCTTGGAGTCGACGTAGTCGTCGGCCTCGGCGCGCTTGGCCTCCACCTCGGCGCGGGCCTCGGCGAGGATCCGGTCCGCCTCCGCCCGGGCGCGCATCACGACCTCGGTGTCGGAGATGAGCGAGCCGCGCTCGTCGTGCGCCCCGCGGATGATCTCCTCCGCCTGGGAGTGCGCGTCCGCGACCATCTGCTGGTGGTCGGCGACCACCGACTGGGCCTGCGCGAGCTCGGCGGGCAGCGCGGCCTTCAGGTCACGGAGCATGCCGACCAGGTCGGCCCGGTTCACCACGCACGACGCCGACATCGGCATGGCGCGGGCGTTCTCCACCGACGCGACGATCTCGTCCAGTTGCTGCTGCACGTCCACGGGCGCTTCTGTCTTTCCGTGTGCCGCCGGGGGTCCTGGCGGAGGCAGGCCCCGAGGCGCGGGCGGCACCGCGGGGCAGGACTACAGACTGTACGGCCACCGGGGGCGCGGCTCACAACATCCGGCACGGCCGGGCGTTCCGGCCGTGCCGGGGGCTGTGACGGTTCGCCAGGATTGTCCGTTTCGACCGGACGCGTCCCGCCAGCGGTCCTCCCGGCCGGGGCGGTCCGCCCCCGCCGTCAGCCGCGGCGCTCGGCGATCCGGTCGACCAGCCGGCGGTGCACCGCCTCGGGCAGCAGGTGCGAGACGTCGCCGCCGAGCGAGGCCACCTCCTTGACCAGGGTCGAGGAGAGGAAGCTGTACGTCGGCGAGGTCGGCACGAAGAGCGTCTCGACACCGCTGAGGCCGTGGTTCATCTGGGCCATCTGCAGCTCGTAGTCGAAGTCGCTGACCGCGCGCAGGCCCTTGATGATGGCCGGGATGCCGCGTTCCTTGCAGAAGTCGACCAGCAGGCCGTTGTGCGACTCGACCTTCACGTTGCCGAGCTTGGCGGTGGTCTCCTCGATGAGGCCGATGCGCTCCTCGACGGTGAACATGCCCTGCTTGTTCTTGTTGATCAGGACGGCGACATGGACGACGTCGTAGAGCCGGGAGGCCCGCTCGATGATGTCGAGGTGTCCGTTGGTGATGGGGTCGAAGGACCCCGGACAGACGGCGCGGCGCATGTCGTGTGCTCCCTTGTGGGGTAACCGGTGCTACGAGTGTCGATCGGCCTCGTCGGCGGCGCGACCGTACCAGAGGGTGCCCTCGCCGTACCTGCGCGAGCGCAGCGCTTCGAAGCCCTCCGGCCAGCCGAACTCGCCACCGCGGGTGCTGCGTTCCACGGTGACCAGAACGTCCTCCGCGATCCAGCCCCCGGCACGGAGTGTGATCAGCATCTCGCGCACCTCGTCGTCCGTCACCGAGTACGGCGGGTCCATGAACACCAGGTCGTAGGGGACCGCCGGGGCGGGCCCGGCGATCACCCGCTCGGCCCGGTCGGCGCGCACCTCGGCGCCCGGCAGGCCGAGGGTGCGCACGTTCTCCCGGATCACCCGGGCCGCGCTCGCGTCCGACTCCACCAGCAGCGCGTGCTCCGCGCCCCGGGAGAGCGCCTCCAGGCCGACCGCGCCGGACCCGCCGAACAGGTCGAGCATGCGCGCCCCGTGCACGGTGCCGCGCAGCGCCTCCAGCGTGGAGAACATCGCCTCCCGCGCCTTGTCGGAGGTGGGTCGGGTGGTCCGGCCGGGCGGTACGGCCAGCCGGCGGCCGCCGGCGGTGCCGGCGATGACGCGGGTCATGGGGTGCGCGGTCCTCTCGTGCCTGTCGCTGCGGAGCCCCGTCGGCGGACCGGCGGGGGCTCCCCCATTCAAGCGCGCCGCGCGGCCCCGTGCGTCACTCGGCGGGCGCGGCCGACCCCAGCAGCGCCGGAGAGGCGAACCGCGACCAGGACAGGCAGCCGTCCGGCGGGCAGTGCTCGGGGCGGCGCGGGTCGTGGCCGAGCTCGCGCAGCTTGGTGCGGACGGAGTCCGGCGTGCGGCCGTAGCGGGCGGCGATCCGGGCGATCGTCTCGCCGCCGTGGAAGCGGCGGACGAGCTCCTCCTCGTGCTGCGGCACCCAGGGGGCGCCGTGGCCCGGGTACAGCTCGCGCAGCACGTCGCGGTCGGGGATCGGCTCGGCGACGTCGGCGACGATCGCGAGGGCGCGCAGCGCCCGGTTGAGCGCGATCCGCAGGCTCGCGACGTCCTCGACCGGCAGCCGGAGCCGGCCGGAGGCGAACGGGGTGGCCGCCGCCCCCTCGCGCCAGCCGTTCAGGGTGAGGGTGACCTCGCGGTCGTCCTCGCTCGCGAGCTCGATCCGGAAGACCTTGTCGCCGAGCGGCAGCTCGTTGAGATGACGGAATGCCATGGAGACCCCCAAGTGTCGTGCCGGGCAAGCATGTTGGGAGTGCGCCCGAACAACACCATTCTCCCTCCGGGCACTGACAGTCGCCGGGGCTCCGGGCCCGTCCGTCAGCCCTTCTCCAGGTACTCGGCGCGGTCCTCGTCGAGCAGGCTCTCCAGGGCGGTGCGCAGGTCGGGGTGGTCGGTGAGGTCCGGGTCGGCGGCGACCAGGCGGGTGGCCTCCTCGCGGGCGGTGGCGATGACGTCCTCGTCGGCCAGCACGCTCAGCACCTTGAGCGAGGACTTCACGCCCGACTGCGCCTGGCCGAGCACGTCGCCCTCGCGGCGCTGCTCCAGGTCGATCCGGGAGAGCTCGAAGCCGTCCAGGGTGCCGGCCACCGCGTCCAGCCGGCCGCGGGCCGGGCTCGCCGCCGGCATGTCGGTGACCAGCAGGCAGAGGCCGGCCGCGCTGCCGCGCCCGACCCGGCCGCGCAGCTGGTGCAGCTGGGAGACGCCGAAGCGGTCGGCGTCCATGATGACCATCACGGTGGAGTTGGGGACGTTGACGCCGACCTCGATGACGGTGGTGGCGACGAGCACGTCCACCTGCCCGGCCGCGAACCGCTTCATGACGTCGTCCTTGGCCTCCGGCGCCAGCCGGCCGTGCAGGATCTCGATCCGCAGCCCGGAGAGCGGCCCCTTCGCGAGCATCTCGGCCGTCTCGACCACGGACAGCGGCGGCCGCCGGTCGTCGCTCGCGGCGCCGACGTCCTCCAGGTCCTCCTCCACGGACTTCCGCTTCTTCCGGGGCTCCTCGGGCTCGTCGCCGATCCGCGGGCAGACCACGTACGCCTGGTGGCCCTTGCCGACCTCCTCGCGCACCCGCTCCCAGGTGCGGGCGAGGAAGTTGGGCTTCTCGACGGCGGGCACCACGTGGCTGGAGATCGGCGAGCGGCCGGCCGGCAGCTGGTCGAGGACGGAGGTCTCCAGGTCGCCGAAGACGGTCATGGCGACGGTGCGCGGGATCGGCGTCGCCGTCATCACCAGCAGGTGCGCCGGCCGTTCGCCCTTGGCGCGCAGAGCGTCCCGCTGCTCGACGCCGAAGCGGTGCTGCTCGTCGACGACGACCAGGCCGAGGTCCTGGAACTGCACCTTGTCCTCGATCAGGGCGTGCGTGCCGACGGTGATGCCGGCGTCGCCGCTGGCCATGTCGAGCATCGCCTGGCGGCGGGCGGGCACGCCCATGGAGCCGGTGAGCAGCACCACCTTGGTGCCGAGCTCGGAGCCGCCGAGCATGCCGCCCTCGGCGAGGTCGCCCATCATCTCCACGATCGAGCGGTGGTGCTGCTGGGCGAGCACCTCGGTGGGGGCGAGCATGACGGCCTGGCCGCCCGCGTCGACCACGCCGAGCATGGCGCGCAGCGCGACGAGGGTCTTGCCGGAGCCGACCTCGCCCTGCAGCAGCCGGTGCATCGGGTGCTCGCTCGCGACGTCGTCGAAGATCTCGGCGCAGACCCTCTGCTGACCGTCGGTCAGCCGGAAGGGCAGCCGGGCGTCGAAGGCGTCGAGCAGGCCGCCGGGGCGGCGGTGCCGGGCGGTGGCGGGCAGGGCGGAGTCGGCGGCGCGGCGGCGGGCCAGCGCGACCTGGAGGACGAAGGCCTCGTCCCAGCGCAGCCGGTCCTGGGCGCGTTCGCGGTCGGCCTGGGTGCGTGGCCGGTGGATCAGTTCGAGGGCCTCGGGCAGCGGGATCAGCCCGTGCGCGGCGCGCAGCTCGGCGGGCAGCGGTTCGCCGACGTCCGCGAGGTGCTTGTCCAGGGCGATCTCGACGCACTTGACCAGCTTCCAGCTGGGCATCTGGGCGCTGGCCGGGTAGACCGGGATGAGCCGGCCGGCGAAGGCGCTCGCGGCGCCGGTGTCGGCGTCCTCGTCGAGCAGCTGGTAGTCGGGCGAGGCGAGCTGCCGGGTGCGGTTGAAGAGGCCGACCTTGCCGGCGAACAGGCCCTGCGCGCCGGGGCGGAGCTCCTTCTGCCGCCAGCCCTGGTTGAAGAAGACGAGGGTGAGCCGGCTGCGCCCGTCGGTGACGATCACCTCCAGCCGGTCGCCCTTGCGGCCGCGGAACGGGATCAGGGTGACCTTCTCGATCCGGGCGAGGACGGTGGCGTGCTCGTCCACCTCCAGCTCGTCGAGGCTGGTGAGCTGGCCGCGCTCGACGTACCGGCGCGGGTAGTGGTGCAGCAGGTCGCCGACCGTGCGCAGCTTGAGGGAGTCGGCGAGGACCTTGGCGGTGCGGTCGCCGACCAGCTTGGTCAGTGGTTCATCGAGAGCGCCCATCACGCCCTATTGGACACCACGGCGACGACAGCGCGGGCGCGCGCGGCCTCACTCCACGCCGATGAGCAGCAGCTCGGACTCCTGGCCGCCGTGGTAGACGACCGTGTCGACCTCGGGGCGCTGCCGCCGGGCGTGGGCGACGAGGTCCTCGGCGAGGTGTCCGGGGGCGTCCGCGCCGAGCACCAGGGTGACGAGTTCGCCGCCGGCGGCGAGCATCCGGTCGAGCAGGGTGGCGGCGGTCTCGGCGGCGTCGGTGCCGATGACGGCGACGTCGCCGTCGATCAGGCCGAGCACGTCGCCGGCCTGGCAGACGCCCGCCATCGTCCAGGACTCCCCCTCGGCGACGGCGAGTTCGGCGTGCCGGGTGGCGCCGGCCGCGGAGGTCATGGCGACCACGTCCTCGTCGAAGCGGCGGCCGGCGTCGTGGACGGCGAGGGCGGCGAGCCCCTGGACGGGCGAGCGGGTGGGCAGCACGGCGATCCGCACGCCCTCCTCGCGGAGCTGGTCGGCGGCGGCCCCGGCGGCGGCGCGCAGTTCGGGGTCGTTGAGCAGCACGATCACCTCGCGGGCGGCGCAGCGCCGGACGGCGTCGGCGAGTTCGGCGCTGACCGGCGGGCGGTCCGGGTCGGCGTGCAGCACGGCCGAGCCGGCCTGCTCGCAGAGCTCGGCGAGGCCGTGGCCGCTGACCACGCTGAGCACCGCGCGGGCGGGGGCGGAGGGCTCGGGGCGGCTGCCGGCGCCGGCGCGGGCCGCGGCCTCGGCGAAGTGGGTGATCCGGATCCGGTGGGGCCGGCCGGCCTCCACGCCGGCCTCGACGGCGGCGCCGGCGTCGTCGACGTGCACGTGGACGTTCCACAGGCCGTCGCCGCCGCCGACCACCAGGGAGTCGCCGAGGGCGGCGAGCCGGGTGCGCAGGGCGGGCATCGCGTCCTCCTCGGCCTCCAGCAGGTAGATGACCTCGAAGGCGGGGTGGCCGGGCAGCCGGGCGTGGCCCTCGCAGTCGTCGTGGTGGGCGGGGAGCGGGCGGACGGTCTCGTGGCGCAGCGCCATCGGGCCCATCGGGGTGTGGCCGAGGACGGTGTCGGCGAGCGCCCCGAGGACGGCGACCAGGCCGCGGCCGCCGGCGTCGACCACGCCGGCCTCGGCGAGGACGTCGAGCTGCTCGGGGGTGTGCTGGAGGGCGGCGCGGGCGGCGCTGCAGGCGGTGCGGGCGGTGTCGGCGAGGCTGCCGTCCTCGGCGGCGGCCGCGCGGGCGGCCTCGGCGGCGACGGTGAGCAGGGTGCCCTCGACCGGGTCGGCGACGGCCAGGTAGGCGGCCTCGGCGGCGCGCGGCAGGGCGCGGCGCAGGGCGGGGGCGTCGCCGCCGTCGGCCAGGCCCTCGGCGAGGCCGCGCAGCCACTGGGCGAGGATCACGCCGGAGTTCCCGCGGGCGCCGATGAGCGCGCCGCGGGCCATCGCGGCGGTGATCGGGCCGAGGCCGTCGCCGTCGGCCGCCGGGTCGCCCGCGGCCTCCTCGGCGGCCTCGGTGGCGGCCTCGACGGTCAGGTAGAGGTTGGTGCCGGTGTCGCCGTCGGGGACGGGATAGACGTTGAGCGCGTCGATCTCCTCCCGGGCCTGGCCGAGGGCGGTCAGCGCCAGCCGGCACCAGGTGCGGACGGCCGTGGCGTCGAGCGTGTCCAGCACCAGGTCTCCTCCGGGTGAACGCCACGGGAACGCCCGCCGGCGCGGGGGCTGCCGGAGGCGGTGGCGGTGGGGCGATGCTGGCAGGTTATCGGGGCCGGGCGGGGGCGTCGCGGCCGGGAGCGTCCGGGGCCCGCGCGCCGCCCGGGCACGATCACCGGCGCCGACATGGTAGTTTCGTAGCTCGGGAGCAGGCGTTGTATGCTCTCCCGGTTGCCCGGAACAACCCGGGCTCACCCCTTGATCCGATTCGCCCCACGTGCGTGGTGCCGGTGGGTTCAGCCGGGGTTTTCGAACGTACCTGATCTGAAGTCTTGGAGTGACTCCTGTGGCTGCCAACTGCGACGTCTGCGGCAAGGGGCCGGGCTTCGGCAACAGCATCTCCCACTCGCACCGCCGTACCCCCCGTCGTTGGAACCCCAACATCCAGACGGTGCGCGCTGTGATTGGGCGGACGCCGAAGCGGCTCAACGTCTGCACCTCGTGCATCAAGGCCGGTAAGGTCTCGCGCTGACGCGCAGACCGGTACGCCGGTCCTCCGGACAGCCGATCCACCCTCGGGTGGGTCGGCTTTCCTGCGTTTCCCGTCGGCCCTGCCGTGCCGGTTCCGCGCCGCCGCGTGCCGCCGGTCCGAGGGGCGGGTCCGCGGGGGCCGGCGGCGGCCCCCGCGGGGGTGCGGCGGTCAGCCGCGGGTGCGCCAGCCGTGGTCGACCGGGCCGATCCCGGCTCCCAGGGCGAAACCGGCGGCGATCGCCCCGGTGACGTACTCCTTGGCGGCGCCGACGGCCTCCGGCACGGCGCTGCCCTTGGCGAGCTCGGCGGCGATCGCGCTGGCCAGGGTGCAGCCGGTGCCGTGGGTGTGCCGGTTGTCGTAGCGCGCCGCCCGGTACCAGTGGCGCTCCCCGTCGGCGCCGGCCAGCAGGTCGACGGCCTCGCCGGCCAGGTGGCCTCCCTTGACCAGCGCCCAGCGCGGGCCGAGCGCGAGGACCGCCTCGGCGGCGGCGGGCAGGTCCTCCTCACCCTCGACGACCACCCCGGTGAGCTGCGCCACCTCGTGCAGGTTGGGGGTGGCGACCGTCGCGACCGGCAGCAGCCGCTCGCGGACGGTGGCGACCGCTTCGGCGGCGAGCAGGGCGTCGCCGTGCTTGGACACCCCGACCGGGTCGACCACGATCGGCGCGCCGACGCCGGCCAGCAGCTCGGAGACGGTCTCGACCAGTTCGACCGAGGCCAGCATGCCGGTCTTCACCGCCTGCACGCCGATGTCGTCGACCACGCTGCGGAACTGCGCCCGGACGGCCTCCGCCGGCAGCTCCCAGTAGCCCTGGACGCCGAGCGAGTTCTGCGCGGTCACCGCGGTGATCACGCTCATCCCGTGCACGCCGAGCGCGAGCATCGCCTTGAGGTCGGCCTGAATGCCGGCGCCCCCGCCGCTGTCCGAACCGGCCACCGTGAGCACACGGGGCGGAGCGGCGGAGCCGGCGGCGGACACGGAGGACTGTTCAGTCGGAGCCATGCCCGACAACCTACCGGGGAGGCCTCAGAGCACGGCCTCCGACTCCAGCCAGCGGTACTCCGGGACCGTCTTGAGTTCCCGCACCCCGTCGGCGATCGGCAGCAGCTCGACCTCGGTGCCGCGCAGGGCCGTGAAGTGCCCGAAGGCGCCCTTGTGGACGGCCTCGACGGCGTGCCAGCCGAACCGCGTGGCGAGCGCCCGGTCGCGGGCGGTCGGGCAGCCCCCGCGCTGGGTGTGCCCGAGGATCACCGGCCGGGCCTCGGTGCCGAGGATCCCCTCCAGCTCGCGGGCGAGCTTGTTGCCGATGCCGCCGAAGGTCTGGTGGCCGTACTGGTCCAGGCCGCCGTGGTCGAAGAGCAGCGTGCCCGGCATCGGCCGGGCGCCCTCCGCGACGGCGATGATGGCGAACTTCTTGCCGCGCCGGAAGCGTTCCTCGACCATCCGTGCCACGGCCTCGATGTCGAACGGCTTCTCCGGGATCAGGATGCCGTGCGCCCCGCCGGCCATGCCCGCGGTCAGGGTGATCCACCCGGTGTGCCGTCCCATCAGCTCCACCACCATCACCCGCTGGTGCGACTCGGCGGTGGTCTTCAGCCGGTCGATCGCCTCGGTGGCGACGTGCACGGCGGTGTCGAAGCCGAAGGTGACGTCGGTGGCGTCGATGTCGTTGTCGATGGTCTTCGGCACGCCGACCACCGGCAGGCCCGCGTCGCTGAACATCCGGGCGGCGGTCAGCGTGCCCTCGCCGCCGATGGTGATCAGGGCGTCGATGCCGAGGCCGGCGGCGAGGTCCCGGCACTCCCGGACGGCCTGCTCGATGCGGTCCCGCCGCACCCGGGCGGAGCCGAGGACCGTGCCGCCGAGGGTGAGCAGACCGGTGACGTCGTCGTGCGACACCGTCCGGGCCCGGCCCTCGATCAGACCGAGGAAGCCGTCCTCGATGCCGACGATCTCGTCCCCGTGCACGTCGGTGCCGCGGTGGACGATGGAACGGATGACCGCGTTGAGGCCGGGGCAGTCGCCGCCGCTGGTGAGGACGCCGATACGCATGATCGCCTGGTCTCCCTGGGGCGGGCGGCCCCGAGTCGTGGCGGTCCGGGGCCGGTCGGCACCGGGCGGCCGGGCCGGACGGGTCGGCCGCCCCGGCACCACGGCAAGACTACGCGCTGCTACCGTCCCGGCGGCCCCACCGCGCCCGGCCCCGGCTCACCCGTTCGGGGTCACTCGGCGGCGAAGTGGTCCCAGCCGCCGACCCGCTCCCAGGGCGCCCCGTCGACGGTGACCCGGCCGCCGCGGCCCGGCCGCGCGGTGCGCACGACCTCGCCGACCACCCGCCACCGGGCGGGCAGCTGCACGCTCTTGGGGAAGGTCGCCACGATGGCGTGGTCCTCGCCGCCGGAGAGCACCCACAGCAGCGGGTCCACGCCGACCGCCTGCCCGATGTCGGCCATCTGCGCGGGGACGTCGAAGTCGGCGGCCCGCAGGTCGACGTCCACCCCGCTGGCCGCGGCGACGTGTCCGAGGTCGGCGACCAGGCCGTCGCTGACGTCGACCATCGAGGTGGCGCCGAGGTCCGCGGCGGCCGGGCCGGCGTGGTACGGCGGCTCGGGACGGCGGTGCGCCTCGACGAAGGCCCGCGGCGAGCGGAAGCCCCGCTGGAGGACCGTCAGCCCGGCCGCGGACCAGCCCAGCCAGCCGGTGACGGCGACCACGTCGCCCACCTGGGCGCCGGAGCGCAGCACCGGGCGGCGGCCCTGCAGGTCGCCGAGGGCGGTGATGGCGAGGGTGACGGCGTCGCCGCGCACCACGTCGCCTCCGACGACGGCGGCGCCGGCCACCTTGCACTCGTCGCGCAGCCCGTCCATCAGCTCGGTGGCCCAGGTCGCGGGCAGGTCGGCCGGGGCGACGAAGCCCAGCAGGATCGCGGTCGGCACGGCGCCCATCGCGGCCACGTCCGCGAGGTTCTGCGCGGCGGACTTGCGGCCCACGTCGTAGGCGGTGGACCAGTCCCGGCGGAAGTGCCGGCCCTCGATCAGCACGTCGGTGGTGGCCACCACCCGGCCGTCGGGGGTCTTCACCACGGCCGCGTCGTCGCCGGGGCCGAGGTCGACGGCCGGTGTCGGCTCGAGCCGGGCGGTGAGCTCCCTGATGAGTCCGAACTCGCCGAGCTCGCCCACGGTCCCCTGCATCTGCCGTCCTCTCAACTCAACCGGCGCGGTCCTCGCGCGCCCCCGCGCGCAGCGTACGCCCTCGACCCCCGCAGAAGTCTCCCCTCCCCGGGGAGGGGAGCGGTAGCGTGGTGATCGGACTGACGGCCAGCCCACCCCCCAGCCGCCTGGAGGTCTCCCGTGGTACAGGCGTACATCCTGATCCAGACCGAAGTGGGCAAGGCCACCGCGGTCGCCGAGTCCATCGCCAAGATCCAAGGCGTCGTCCAGGCCGAGGACGTCACCGGCCCGTACGACGTGATCGTGCGCGCCGAGGCCGGGTCCATCGACGACCTGGGCCGCCTGGTGGTCGCCCAGGTGCAGCAGATCGAGGGCATCACGCGCACGCTGACCTGTCCGGTGGTCCGCCTGTAGGCGCGGATACCATCGGCGGGTGGCCTCCTCCCGTCCGTTCGCGTCGCTCCCCGCCCCCGTCCGCTGGCTCGCCCCGCCCGCGGCGCTGCTGGGGTGCGTGATGCTGCTCGTCGGCAACGGCGGCGGTGACGAGGTCGCGCCGCCGGTGCCGTCCGCCGCGGTGGCGCGGTACTGCGAGGCGCTGGACCGGGCGCTGCCGCGGTCCGTCCAGGGCCACGACCGCAGGGACCCGTCACCCGCCTCGCCGTACACCGCCGCCTGGGCGAGCTCGCCGCGGACGGTGATGCGCTGCGGCATCGAGCGGCCCGCGTACCTCGACGACGACCCGCTGAAGAACTCCCCCGAGATCAACGGGGTGCAGTGGGGCTTCGCCGAGGACGGCGACGGCGGGTACCGCTTCGTGACCACGCTGCGCAAGGCGTACGTCGAGGTGCTGGTGCCCGAGGGCGCCTTCCCGAACTACGCCGACCCGATCCCGGCGATCTCCGACGCGGTGAAGACGGCCGTTCCCGAAGGCCTCTGAGAAAGCCCCGACGGGCAACCCCGAAGGGGTGCGGGGAACTGCGCAGTCCCCCGCACCCCCCAGGGGGTCGTCCCGGGGCCGCCCGGCGACTACCGCAGGCCGGTGGAGCGGCGCAGGGCCGCCTGCAGCAGACGGTCGATCAGCTCCGGGTAGGGCATCCCGGTGGCCTCCCACATCTTCGGGTAGGCGGAGATCGGGGTGAAGCCGGGCATGGTGTTGATCTCGTTGACCATCCACCGGCCGTCGTCCAGCAGGAAGAAGTCGACCCGGGCGAGGCCCTCGCAGCCGAGCGCCTCGAAGGCCGCGACGGCCTGGCGGCGGATCTCGGCCGTCTCCTCGGCGGTGAGCTTCGCCGGGATCTCGACCTCGGAGGAGTCGATGTACTTGGCCTCGAAGTCGTAGAACTCGAAGTCGCCGCCGACCAGGACCTCTGCGGGCAGGCTGGCGCGCGGCCCGTCCTCGAACTCCAGGACGGCGCACTCGATCTCGCGGCCCTCGACGCCCCGCTCCACGATGATCTTGGGGTCGTGGCGGCGGGCCTCCTCGATCGCCGCGTCCAGGTCGGCGAGGTCCTTGACCTTGCTGATGCCCATGGACGAGCCGGCCCGGCAGGGCTTCACGAACAGCGGCAGGCCGAGCGCGGCGATCCGCTCGCGGGCGGCGGCGCGGCCCTCCTCGGTCTCCCAGTCGCGCGGGCGGACGACCGTCCAGTCGCCGACGCCGATGCCGTGCGAGTCGAGGATGCGCTTGGTGAACTCCTTGTCCATGCCGACCGCGCTGGCCAGCACGCCGGAGCCGACGTACGGCACCCCGGAGAGCTCCAGCATGCCTTGCAGGGTGCCGTCCTCGCCCCAGGGGCCGTGCAGCAGCGGCAGGACGACGTCGACCTCGCCGAGCGCCTTGGGGGCGCTGCCGGGCTCGCTGAGGACGACCTCGCGGTTGCCCGGCGCGGCCGGCAGCGAGACCTGGCCCTCGGCGGACTCGGCGACCTGGTCGACGTCGGGCATCCGGCCGTCGGTGATGGCCATCCGGGACGGCTCGTCGCCGACCAGCGCCCAGCGGCCCTCGTGGGTGATGCCGATCGGCAGCACCTCGTACTTGCTCCGGTCGATCGCGCGCAGCACGCTCGCGGCCGTGACGACCGAGACGCCGTGCTCGGAGCTGCGGCCACCGAAGACGATCGCGACCCGGGGCTTGCCGCCGGGCTGGTTCGGGGATGTCTGTTCGATGCTCATATCGGACGTGAGACTACCGTGCGAAACCCGCGGTTCCGGTCACCGTCGCTCCGGCTTCGCCGAGCGCGCCATCAGACCGGCGAGCACCTCCTGGGTGGGGCGCCCGTTGTGGACGACGTCCACCACGGCCTGGACGATCGGCATGTCGACGCCGTTGCGCCGGGCCAGGTCGAGCACCGACTCGCAGGACTTCACGCCCTCCGCGGTCTGCCGGGTGGCGGCCACGGTCTCCTCCAGGGTCATGCCCTTGCCGAGGTTCATGCCGAAGGTGTTGTTGCGCGACAGCGGCGAGGAGCAGGTGGCGACCAGGTCGCCCATGCCCGCGAGGCCGGCGAAGGTGTGCGCGTCCGCGCCGAGCGCCAGGCCGAGCCGGGTGGTCTCGGCCAGGCCGCGGGTGATCAGGGTGGCCTTGGTGTTGTCGCCCAGCCCCATGCCGGCCGCCATGCCGACGGCCAGGCCGATGACGTTCTTGACGGCGCCGCCGAGCTCGCAGCCCACCACGTCGGTGTTGGTGTAGGGGCGGAAGTACGGCGTGTGGCAGGCCTTCTGGAAGCGCTGGGCGACGGCCTCGTCGGTGCAGGCGACCACGCTGGCGGCCGGCTGCCGGCGGGCGATCTCCATGGCCAGGTTGGGGCCGGAGACCACCGCGACGCGCTCCGGTCCGACCCCGGCGACCTCCTGGATCACCTCGCTCATCCGCTCCGCGGTGCCGAGTTCGATGCCCTTCATCAGGCTGACCAGGACGGTCTGCGGCTCGATCAGCGGCGCCCAGGCCGCCAGGTTGGCGCGCAGGGTCTGCGAGGGCACGGCGAGCACCGCGAAGTCGGCGCCGGCCAGCGCCTCGGCGGCGTCGGTGGTGGCCCGCACGCGGGCGGGCAGGTCGATGCCCGGCAGGTAGTCCGGGTTCTCGTGGGTGCGGTCGATCGCGTCGACGAGCTCCTTGCGGCGCCCCCAGAGCACCACGTCGCAGCCGGCGTCGGCGAGCACCATCGCGAAGGCGGTGCCCCAGGATCCGGTGCCGAAGACGGCGCAGCGGGTCACTCGGCACGCTCCTCGGCGTCGCCCCTGCGGGCCCGGTCGCGCTTGGCGGCCGCGGCGGCGGCGCGCGCGCGGGCGGCCTTGCGCATGTCGTAGCGCTCGGCGGGGGCCTGCTCGCCGCGGATGCCCTCCAGGACGGCGGTGATGGCCGCCATGATGTCCTCGGTGGCGTCCCTGAGGACCTGCGCGGTGAGCTCCTGGCCCTGGTACTTGCTCAGGTCGACGGGCGGTCCGGCGGCGACCGTCACCTTGTGCCGCGGGAAGAGGTGGTACTTGCCCTTACCGCCGCGGCCGTACGGCGGGATGATCTCGTGGGCGCCCCAGTGGGCGACCGGGACGACGGGCGCACCGGTCATCAGCGCGACGCGGGCGGCGCCGCTCTTGCCGGTCATCGGCCACAGGTCGGGGTCGCGGGTCAGCGTGCCCTCCGGGTAGAACTGCACGCACTGGCCGCCGTCGATGGCCTCGATGGCGGCCCGGAACGCCTCGGCGGCGTCGGTGGACTCGCGGAACACCGGGATCTGGCCGGTCTTGCGCAGCATGAAGCCGATGAACGGCACCGAGAACAGCTGGGACTTGCCGAGTATCCGCGGCGGGCGGCCGCTGTTGTACTGCCAGTGGGCGTAGAACACCGGGTCGATCACCGAATTGTGGTTGACGGCCGCGATGAAGCCGCCCTCCTTCGGCAGGTTCTCCCAGCCGCTCCATTCGGTCTTCGCCAGCGCATTGGTCACCGGCTTCACGAGGACCGCCGCGAAGCGGTACCAGATCCCGTAGTCGGCGTTGCCGAAACTGGCGTACGAGCGGCGGGCCACCCAGCTCCTCCTCATCCGGTGCGGCACGGGGGGTGCCGCGGTCCTCGATCGCCGCCCGGTGTGCCCGGGCGGGGCCCCGGCGCCGGCCCCCGTACGCCGTTCGCTGCCGCGCTTCGACGGGGTGTGACCTGCTGCTCTCCACCGGCCGGGACGGCCGGGAGGGCCCGGGGCGCCGACCAGTCTCACCCGCGGGCGGACCGGCTGTCGAGCAGCCGCCCTGGGCAGGCCCCGGGCGAGTGACCAAACGCACGCGAATCGCGGCCGCCTGGCCCGGGCCCGGGAGCCGACGCCACAATGGCGCCGATGACCGAGGACACCGTACGCCCCGCCGGCCGTCCGCCGCTGCCACCGGCCCCGGCGCTGTGGTCGCTGGTGCTGCCGGTGAAGCCGCCCGCGGTGGCCAAGAGCCGGCTGGGGCCGTTCGCCGGGCCGCACCGCCCGCGGCTGGCGCTGGCCTTCGCCCTGGACACCGCGCGGGCCGCACTGGCCTGCCCGGCGGTGGCCCGGGTGCTGGCGGTGACCCGGGACGCCACGGCCGCGGAGCAACTCGCCCGCCTCGGTGCGCTGGTGGTGCCGGACGAGCCCGGCGGCGGCCTCAACGCGGCCCTGGCGCACGGTGCCGCGCGCGCCGCGGCGCTCGCCCCGCACGCCCCGGTGGCGGCGCTCTCCGCGGACCTGCCGGCTCTGCGGCCGGCCGAACTCGCCCGTGTGCTGGCCGCGGTGCCGTCCGGCCGCCGGGCCTTCCTGGCGGACTCACCGGGCCTTGGCACCACCCTGCTCGCCGCGCCGTCCGGCGGCGCGCTGCGGCCCGCCTTCGGGGACGGCTCGCGGCTGCGGCACGCCCTCGGCGGTGCGTGTGAACTGGAGTTGGCCGACGTGGCCTCGGTGCGCCGGGACGTGGACACCGGGGAGGACCTGCGCGAGGCGCTGACCCTCGGCGTGGGGCCGCGGACGGCCGCCGCGGCGGCCGCCCTGGTGTGACCGCTCGCTATGCTTGCGGCCATGCAGGCCACCGCGTTCACCTTCGATCCCGGCACCCGGGCGGGCTCCGTCCTGCTCGACGACGGCACGCCGGTGCCCTTCGACGCGGCGGCCTTCGACGCCGGCGGCCTGCGGCTGCTGCGGCCCGGCCAGCGGGTGCGGATCCGCACCGAGGGCGAGGGCGCCGGGCGCCGCGTGGTCTTCGTGACGCTGCAGACCTTCCCCGACCCGGGCGCCGAGGGCTGAGCCCCTCCCCCGTACCGCTGCCCGTCCCGGCCGGGACGGGCAGCGGTACGCGGAAGAGCTGCGCCGGCCCGCCTCCGGAATCCCGGATCCGCGGGCCGCCGCAGCTCTCGCCGTGCTCCGATCTCGCGCCGTGCTCTGACCGGCCGTCGCCCGAAGGGCCGACAGAGGCTACTTGGCGGCGGTCTTGCGCGCGGTGGTCTTGCGCGTCGTGGTCTTCTTCGCCGGGGCGGTCTTCTTGGCCGTCGCGGTGGTCTTCTTCGCCGCCGCGGCGGTGGTGGTCTTCTTGGCCGCAGCGGCGGTCTTGGCGGGAGCCGCCTTCTTCGCCGTCGCGGTGGTCTTGGCGGGAGCCGCCTTCTTCGCCGTCGCGGTGGTCTTGGCGGGAGCCGCCTTCTTCGCCGTCGCGGTGGTCTTGGCGGGAGCCGCCTTCTACG
>NZ_JBFBJY010000078.1:28062-39730 GCF_040702125.1 Kitasatospora sp. NPDC085895
CTTCGCCGCAGCGGCGGTCTTGGCGGGAGCCGCCTTCTTCGCGGCCGTCTTCTTGGCGGCCGCGGCGGCGGTGCCGGTGGCGGCCGCGACGCGCTTGGTGGCGGCGCGCTTGGCGGCGGCCGTGGTGGCGCCGCCCTTGCCCGGGGTGAGCGAGCCCTTGGGGGCCTTCTTGACCGAGGGGCCTTCCTTCGGCAGCTTCTTGGAGCCGCTGACGAGGTCCTTGAAGCCCTGGCCGGGACGGAAGCGCGGGACGGAGGTCTTCTTGACCTTGACGCGCTCACCGGTCTGCGGGTTGCGGGCGAAGCGCGCGGAGCGCTCCACCTTCTCGAAGGTGCCGAAGCCGGTGACCGAGACCCGGTCACCGGCCACGACGGCACGCACCATGGTGTCGAGCACTGCGTCGACGGCCTCTGCGGCAGCCTTGCGACCGCCCAGCTGCTCGGCCACCGCTTCGACAAGCTGAGCCTTGTTCACGTCTTCCCCTTCGGAAACGGGCGCCGGATGAATCCATCCGTTCATTTCGCACGTTAGGTACGTATCTGCGGACTTTCAATTACCAAACGCGTGAATCACCCTAGTGTCGCAATGGATTTGCGCGTTCGCGTCCTCAGCCGAGCGGCGGGCGCCCCGCGTCGAGGTCCTGCACAAAGCGACTCAACCGCCGGGCCGCCCCCGGGAGATCGCGCTTGGCGGTCTCCGTGACGATCAGCAGTTGACGGGTGAGAGCGGTCTTTGCTTCCGCTGACACGTTCAGCGCAGATACGCGAGCGTGGGCTTGCTTCAACCGCTCGGCCACAAGCGCGAAGAGCGCTTCGGCTTCCGGGTCGTCCGGTTCCTCAGCAGGTGAGGTCTGGTCGTCCGTCCGGCCGTCAATTCGACCGCCGGCTGCACCGCCGTTCGCCTCCGGGTGCGCGGGATCGCCGCCCGCGTACGGAGGTTCGTCGTGCCGGTGCATGCAACGATTGTGCCATCTGTTGTGATGTGCCCTGCGCAAGGGGGGTCTTGGGCAAATGCCCGGTGCTGTTCCGAGTGGGTGTCAGACCCGAACTCGGACTCGAACTCCGGCCGGCCGGGAAGGGCCGCGTCGATGCACCCGGGGGCCGAACGGCGGATGGCCCGCCCCCCCGAGGGGAGGCGGGCCATCCGGCGTACGCGCGGAGTTGCGGGCCGTCAGGCGACCGGCAGGGTGCGCGGCTTGAACGAGGGGCGGGTCGCCTCGAAAGCGGCGATGTCGGCCTCGTTCTGCAGCGTGATGCTGATGTCGTCCAGGCCGTTCAGCAGGCGCCAGCGGACGTTGTCGTCGAGCTCGAAGGAGGCGGTCACGCCCTCGGCGCGGACCTCGCGGGCCTCCAGGTCGACGGTGATCTCGGCGGTCGGGTCCGCCTCGACCAGCTCCCACAGCCGCTCGACGGTCTCCTGCGGCAGGACGACGGTCAGCAGGCCGTTCTTCAGCGAGTTGCCGCGGAAGATGTCGGCGAAGCGCGAGGAGATCACGGCCTGGAAGCCGTAGTTCTGCAGTGCCCAGACGGCGTGCTCGCGGGACGAGCCGGTGCCGAACTCGGGGCCGGCCACCAGGACGCTGGCACCCTGCCGCTCGGGGCGGTTGAGGACGAAGTCCTCGTCCTTGCGCCAGGCCTCGAACAGGCCGTCCTCGAAGCCGGAGCGGGTGACCTTCTTCAGCCAGTGCGCCGGGATGATCTGGTCGGTGTCCACGTTGCTGCGGCGCAGCGGGACGGCCCGGCCGGTGTGGGTGGTGAACTTCTCCATGGCTCAGGCCTCCACGGCGACGGGGTTGGCCGCCGGGTCGGCGGGCTTCAGATCAGCAGGAGATGCCAGGTGACCCAGCACGGCGGTCGCGGCGGCGACCTGCGGGGAGACCAGGTGGGTGCGGCCGCCCTTGCCCTGGCGGCCCTCGAAGTTGCGGTTCGAGGTCGAGGCGCAGCGCTCGCCCGGGGCCAGCTGGTCCGGGTTCATGCCGAGGCACATCGAGCAGCCCGCGTGGCGCCATTCGGCGCCGGCGGCGGTGAAGACCTTGTCCAGGCCCTCCTCGACGGCCTGCAGGGCGACCCGGACGGAGCCGGGGACGACCAGCATCCGCACGCCGTCGGCGACCCGGCGGCCGTCCAGGATGTCGGCGGCGGCCCGCAGGTCCTCGATCCGGCCGTTGGTGCAGGAGCCGACGAAGACGGCGTCGACGGGGACCTCGCGCAGCGGGGTGCCGGCCTCCAGGCCCATGTACTTCAGGGCGTTCTCGGCGGCGATCCGCTCCTGCGGGTCCTCGAAGTCCTCGGGGTTCGGGACGCTGGCGCCGAGCGGGGCGCCCTGGCCCGGGTTGGTGCCCCAGGTGACGAACGGCGTCAGCGAGCCGGCGTCGATGAACACCTCGGCGTCGAAGACGGCGTCCTCGTCGGTGGTCAGGGTGCGCCAGTACGCGACGGCGGCGTCCCAGTCCTCGCCCTCGGGGGCGTGCGGGCGGCCCTTGAGGTAGTCGAAGGTGGTGTCGTCGGGGGCGATCATGCCGGCCCGGGCGCCCGCCTCGATGGACATGTTGCAGATGGTCATCCGGGCCTCCATGGAGAGGCTGCGGATGGCGGAGCCGCGGTACTCCAGGACGTAGCCCTGGCCGCCACCGGTGCCGATCTTGGCGATGATGGCGAGGATCAGGTCCTTGGCGGTGACGCCCTCGGGCAGTTCGCCCTCGACGGTGATGGCCATGGTCTTGAACGGGGCCAGCGGCAGGGTCTGGGTGGCCAGCACGTGCTCGACCTGGCTGGTGCCGATGCCGAACGCCAGTGCGCCGAAGGCGCCGTGGGTGGAGGTGTGGGAGTCGCCGCAGACCACGGTGGTGCCGGGCTGGGTGAGGCCCAGCTGCGGGCCGACGACGTGCACGACGCCCTGCTCGACGTCGCCCAGCGAGTGGATGCGCACGCCGAACTCGGCGGCGTTCCTGCGCAGCGTCTCCAGCTGGACCTTGGAGACCGGGTCGGCGATCGGCTTGTCGATGTCGAGGGTCGGGGTGTTGTGGTCCTCGGTGGCGATCGTGAGATCGGTGCGGCGGACCTTGCGGCCGGCCAGCCGGAGGCCGTCGAACGCCTGCGGGCTGGTGACCTCGTGCAGCAGGTGCAGGTCGATGAAGAGGAGGTCGGGCTCGCCCTCGGCGCGCCGGACGACGTGGTCGTCCCAGACCTTCTCTGCGAGTGTCCGTCCCATCGCTTTCCCTCCAGCCGGCCGCATTGCCGGCCTTCTCGTGTCGTCGGGGTCTCTTCCGGTGCTGCCCTGGTGAGGCTCGCTGCGGAGTCGCGACCTGCACGCCGGATCGTCTGTCCAGGATGTGGACGCTTTGGTGAGGGTCCATCCTGGGTGTCTCCCGGGCTGCTGCATCAAGAGTGGCGCTTTTCTCGGAAGATTGAACTTGCGTCTCGCCCACTGAGACTGCAGTATCGAGACATGGACAACACTAGCGGCGTCGGCGTTCTCGACAAGGCCGCTCTGGTGCTGAGCGCACTGGAGTCTGGCCCCGCCACGTTGGCGGGGCTGGTCGCCGCCACCGGTCTGGCGCGGCCCACGGCCCACCGACTCGCCGTCGCACTCGAACACCACCGCCTGGTCACCAGGGACATGCAGGGCCGGTTCATCCTCGGCCCCAGACTCGCCGAGCTCTCCGCCGCGGCGGGCGAGGACCGCCTCCTCGCCACCGCCGGGCCGGTGCTCACCCACCTGCGCGACGTCACCGGCGAGAGCGCCCAGCTCTACCGCCGCCAGGGCGAGATGCGCATCTGCGTCGCCGCCGCCGAGCGGCTCTCCGGTCTGCGGGACACCGTCCCGGTCGGCTCCACCCTGCCGATGAAGGCCGGCTCCGCCGCCCAGGTCCTGCTGGCCTGGGAGGAGCCGGAGCGCCTGCACCGCGGTCTGCAGGGCGCCCGCTTCACCGCGACGGCGCTCAGCGGCGTGCGGCGCCGCGGCTGGGCCCAGTCGATCGGCGAGCGCGAGCCGGGCGTGGCGTCCGTCTCCGCGCCCGTCCGCGGCCCCTCCAACCGCGTGGTGGCCGCCGTCTCGGTCTCCGGCCCGATCGAGCGCCTCACCCGCCACCCGGGCCGGCTGCACGCCCAGGCCATCATCGAGGCCGCCAACCGCCTCACCGAGGCGCTCCGCCGCGGCTGACGCCCGGCGGTACCGGCGACGACGGAAGGGCCCGCCCCGGAACGCGGGGCGGGCCCTTCGGGCTGCGCGCGGGAATTCCGGGACGGTCCGGGAAACGGGTCGGGCCGGAAAACAAAAAAGCCCCGGTCACCCGGAGCTTGTTGGCTGGGGTACCAGGACTCGAACCTAGACTAAATGAACCAGAATCACTCGTGCTGCCAATTACACCATACCCCAAAAGTACCCCCGACCGGATTCGAACCGGCGCTACCGCCTTGAGAGGGCGGCGTGCTAGGCCGCTACACAACGGGGGCCCGCACCACCGAGGTGGTGCTGAGTACCCCCGACCGGATTCGAACCGGCGCTACTGCCTTGAGAGGGCAGCGTGCTAGGCCGCTACACAACGGGGGCATACTCATTCACTCTGCAATTTTCCGAAGAAACTGCGTACCCCCGACCGGATTCGAACCGGCGCTACCGCCTTGAGAGGGCGGCGTGCTAGGCCGCTACACAACGGGGGCTTGCACTGCTGCTGTACTGCGCTGGGGTACCAGGACTCGAACCTAGACTAACTGAACCAGAATCAGTCGTGCTGCCAATTACACCATACCCCACCAGAGTTCAACCCCTGCGGGGCCTTCGCTCGGTGTCTTGCGCCTCCCTGCCCGGGCGGCGCAGAAAGAACATTACCCGACGCCAGGCCCGGCTCCAAAATCGATAACCGCAGGCAGGGCGCCGGGGCGCCTGCGGCCCTGGTCAGCGCACCGGGGCCGCAGGCGGCGCGGACGGCCTCAGGAGGCCGGCGCGGCCTCCAGGGCGGCCCTCAGCCGACGCAGCGTCTCGGCGCGGCCCAGCAGCTCCATCGACTCGAACAGCGGCGGGGAGACCCGGCGGCCGGTCACCGCCACCCGCAGCGGGGTGAAGGCGAACTTGGGCTTGATCCCGAGGCCGTCCACCAGGGCCTCGCGCAGCGCGGCCTGGATCGCGTCCGGGGTGAAGTCGGCCAGCGCCTCCAGTGCCTCCACGGACGCCTCCAGGACCGGCCGGGCGTCGGCTCCGAGCGCCTTGGCGGCGTCGTCCGGGTCGACCGCGAAGTCCGCCGGGTCGACGAACAGGAAGCCGGCCATCGGGACGATCTCGCTCAGCACGACCATCCGCTCCTGGGTGAGCGGGGCGACGGCGGCCAGCAGGTCGAGCTGGTGCGCGGTGGGCTCGGCCGGCAGCAGTCCGGCGGCCTGCAGGTACGGCACCAGCCGGCGGACGAAGTCCTCCGGGTCGAGCGCGCGCAGGTGCTCGGCGTTGATCGCCTCGCACTTCTTCAGGTCGAAGCGGGCCGGGTTGGCGTTGACCTTGGCGATGTCGAAGGCCTCGACCATCTCCGCCATGGAGAAGCGGTCCCGGTCCTCGGAGAGCGACCAGCCCAGCAGGGCCAGGTAGTTGAGCAGGCCCTCGGGCAGGAAGCCGCGCTCGCGGTAGAGGTTGAGCGAGGCCTGCGGGTCCCGCTTGGAGAGCTTCTTGTTGCCCTCGCCCATCACGTACGGCAGGTGGCCGAAGCGCGGGGTGGTGCCGCCGCCCACGCCGATGTCGGCGAGCGCCGCGTAGAGGGCGATCTGGCGCGGCGTCGAGGAGAGCAGGTCCTCCCCGCGCAGCACGTGGGTGATGCCCATCAGGGCGTCGTCGACCGGGTTGACGAGGGTGTAGAGCGGGGCGCCGTTGGCCCGGACGATGCCGTAGTCGGGCACGTCCTTGGGGTCGAAGGCGACCGGGCCGCGGACGAGGTCGTCGAAGGCGAGGGTGGTGTCCGGCATCCGGAACCGGAGGATCGGGCTGCGGCCCTCCAGCCGGTACACCGCGACCTGGTCCTCGCTCAGCTCGCGGCAGTGGCCGTCGTAGCCGGACGGCCTGCCCGCCGCACGGGCGGCCTCGCGGCGGGCGTCGAGCTCCTCGGTGGAGCAGTAGCAGTGGTAGGCGTGCCCCGCCTCGTGCAGCCGGCGGGCGACGTCGGCGTAGACGTCCATCCGCTGGGACTGCCGGTAGGGCGCGTGCGGGCCGCCGACCTCGGGGCCCTCGTCCCAGTCGAAGCCGAGCCAGCGCATCGCGTCGAGCAGCTGGCCGTACGACTCCTCGGAGTCGCGGGCGGCGTCGGTGTCCTCAATCCGGAACACCAGGGTGCCGCCGTGGTGGCGGGCGAACGCCCAGTTGAACAGGGCGGTGCGGACCAGCCCGACGTGCGGGTTGCCGGTCGGGGACGGGCAGAAGCGGACCCGGACGTCCGGGCCCGCGAGGGAGTCAGCCACGCTTGATCACCTTGTTGGCGAGGGTGCCGATGCCTTCGACGGAGACGGCGACCTCGTCGCCGATGCTGAGGGGGCCGACGCCCGCGGGGGTGCCGGTCAGGACGACGTCGCCCGGCAGGAGCGTCATCGCCTCGGAGATGTGCGCGATCAGTTCGGGGATCGAACGCACCATCAGGGAGGTGCGGCCGGTCTGCCGCAGCTCGCCGTTGACGGTGCAGGTGATCGCCAGGTCGGACGGGTCCAGCTCGGTCTCGATCCACGGGCCGAGCGGGCAGGAGGTGTCGAAGCCCTTGGCCCGGGCCCACTGGCCCTCGCGCTGCTGGACGTCGCGCGCGGTGACGTCGTTGGCGCAGGTGTAACCGAGGATCACCTCGGGGACGCGCCCCACCGGGACCTCGCGACACATCCGGCCGATCACCACGGCGAGTTCCGCCTCGTGCTGCACGTCCGAGGAGAACGGCGGGTAGGCGACGGACTCCGTCGGGCCGACGACCGCGGTGGACGGCTTGAAGAAGGTCAGCGGGACGTCCGGGACCTCGTTGCCGAGCTCGGCGGCGTGCGCCGCGTAGTTGCGGCCGACCGCGACGATCTTGTTGGGCAGCATCGGCGCCAGCAGGCGGACGTCCTGCATCCGGTAGCTCTCACCGGAGAGCTGCGGCGGCCCGAACGGGTGGCCGGCCAGCGCGTGCACCACCAGGGAATCGGGTTGGGCCGGGTCGCCCTCGACGACGCCGAAGGAGACGCTGCCGGCGGCAGGGCTCCCTTCCCGGACGGAAAACCTGGCGATACGCACCCTGCAGCCTCTCGGTCGGTGGCCTGCTCGATCGTCCCCAGGCTATCGCGCGGGGTGCCGCCGGCCCGGGGGCGCGCGGCGGCGGGGGGGCGCTCGTGCACCCCGGACGCCCCGGACACGCCGAGGGGCGCCGACCGGTGCGGTCGGCGCCCCTCCTGCGGGCGGATGCGCTCAGTCCCGGGGCAGCCGCGGCGCGGGCGCCACCATCAGCTGGGTGCGGCGCGGGTTGGCGGTGCTGTCGGGCAGCTCGACGGCGTACTCGCGCGGCTCCTGCGCGGCCACCGCGCCGGGGAGCTGGGCGAAGTCCGCGACGGAGGCCAGGGTGGTCCGACGCGGGTTGGCGGTCGGTCGGACGGTGAGCGTGGACTTCGCGGCCTTCGTCGGCTGGGACATGGGCGGGGCACCTTGGTTTCGCGAGGAGGACTTTTGGGCGGGCGCGGGCCTGGGAAGGCTCTCCGCGACCCCGCCAAGGGTAAGGATCTCCTGTCACAGGAGCCGTGACCAAAGCTACACATTAATCTGTGACTTTGGTCACAATTACGTGATCCATTTCGGCTTTCGGGACATTCGGGGCGGTTCGATAATTCGGACATAACGCCCATCTCGGACATTGGTCGCACATGTCCGAGCTCCACCCGGTCGGCCGAAGGGTGCTGCGTGTCCGAAAAGAGCCGTATTACCGGCGCGTAACCGCACGGACCGTGAGAGCCTGCGCGCGGTCGGTAGCTCAGGACACCGAGTCATAACGGCCCTTGTTGGACTTCTCGCGCTGTGCTGGAATGCCACGGAAAAACTCGACACCGTCCCCCTCCGCGCCAGCGGGGAGGGGCGCCCGGTCCAGAGGTTGCGACGCCAGTGCAGGGACGTTTCAAGAGGGGCAGCGGCGCCGCGGGTGACCCGGAGTCGCGCGAGCCGGTGGCCGGCCCCCACCAGGCAGCGCCGACAGCAGGCCAGGCCGGCGGCAGCGCCGAGCCCGCCGACGACACGGTCACGGACGGCCACGACGCGGCCGACGCCAAGTCGGGCCGTTCGCGGCTCCGCAGCACGCTCAACTACCGCCGGGCGACCGGCCTCAACAGGTTCGCGCTGCGCAACTGGCGCATCCGCACGCGCCTGATCGCGCTGCTGCTGCTCCCCGTGATGGTGGCGCTCGTCCTCGGCGGTCTGCGCGTGCAGACCTCGATGGAGAACTCCCGCCAGCTGGCGCAGATGACCGACCTCGCGGACCTCGCCCGCCGCGCGACCGCGCTGGCCGACGCCCTGGAGACCGAGCGCGACATCAGCGCCGGCCCGCTCACCGCCAAGCCCGGCGAGCGGCAGGACCCGGACGTCATGGACGCCCAGAAGAACACCGACCAGCTGAGCAAGGCCTTCGCCACCAGCGCCGACAAGTTCGACGAGCTCGACCTCGCCGGTGGAAAGGCCCTGCTGCTGCAGGTCCGCAAGGACCTCAACCAGCTGTCGGAGGCGCGCGGCTCCGCGTACACCAACATCGACAACATTCAGGCCACCGTCCTGAACTACGACGTGATCATCAAGGGTCTCATCGGCATCACCGAGGAGATCGCGATCGCGTCGAACTCGACCGAGCTGATCAAGATCACCCGGGCGCTCAGCCAGTTCGCGCTGTCCAAGGAGAACGCGTCCATGCAGCGCGCGCTGATCTCCGCCGCGCTGGCCCGCCCGCAGAAGGCCGACCTCTCCCCCTCCGACGAGACCTTCGGCATCCGGCTGCAGGTCTCCGAGGAGTCCGCGCTCGCCAACTTCACCGCCATCTACGGTGACGAAGAGGCCCGCAAGAAGCGCTCCAGCCTGAGCTTCAACCAGACCATCGCGGACACCGACCGGTACACCCAGCAGGTCCTCAACACCAACGGCATCCGGCAGACCGACCCGCGCACCTACACGGACTGGTACGACGCCGCCAGCGTCAAGATCAACGCCGAGCAGCGCATCGAGACCCAGCTGCTCGAGGACCTCGACGGCAAGGCCCAGAAGCTGCAGTCCGACGCCGACACCGAGGCGCTCGTCAACGCCGCGCTGATCGCCGTCGTCCTCATCGTCGCCATCGCCGGTGCGGCCATCGTGGCCCGCTCGATGGTGCGCTCGCTGACCCGTCTGCAGACCGCGGCCGAGGACGTCGCCGAGCGCCGTCTGCCCGAGCTGGTCAAGACCCTCTCCGAGAGCGACCCGCACGACGTCGACGTCACCGTCGAACCCGTCGGCGTCGACTCCGCGGACGAGATCGGCCACGTGGCCTCCGCGTTCGACATGGTGCACCGCGAGGCCGTCCGCCTCGCCGCCGAGCAGGCCCTCCTGCGAGGCAACATCAACGCGATGTTCACCAACCTCTCGCGCCGCAGCCAGGGCCTCATCCAGCGCCAGCTGTCGCTCATCTCCGAGCTGGAGAGCCGCGAGGCCGACCCGGACCAGCTGGCCAGCCTCTTCAAGCTGGACCACCTCGCGACCCGCATGCGCCGCAACGGTGAGAACCTCCTCGTCCTCGCGGGTGAGGACCCGGGCCGCCGCTGGACCCGCCCCGTCCCGCTGGTCGACGTGCTCCGCGCCGCCGCCTCCGAGGTGGAGCAGTACGAGCGCATCGAACTCGCCGCGGTGCCGTCGACCGAGGTCGCCGGCCGCGTCGTCAACGACCTCGTCCACCTCCTCGCCGAGCTGCTGGAGAACGCGACCTCGTTCTCCAGCCCGCAGACCCGCGTCCGGGTCACCGGCCACGCGCTGCCCGACGGCCGGGTGCTGGTCGAGATCCACGACACCGGCATCGGCCTGAGCCCGGACGACCTCGCGGACATCAACGAGCGCCTCGCGAGCCCGCCCACCGTCGACGTCTCCGTCTCCCGCCGCATGGGCCTCTTCGTGGTCGGCCGCCTGTCCCTGCGACACGGCATCCGCATCCAGCTGCGTCCCAGCGACTCCGGCGGCACCACCGCACTCGTCATGCTGCCGGTGGACGTCACCAACGCCTCCGGCCGTCCGGGCCAGCGCCCCGCCGGCGGCGCGGCCGGCAAGGGCCGCGGCCTCGGCCCCACCCCGCGCCAGCAGGGCCGCGGCACCGCGGCGGAGGCCCTCGCGGGCCGCTCCGCCGCCGCGCTCGGCCAGGCCCCGACCGGTGCCCCGGCGCGTCCGCAGCTCGGTCAGGGCCCGCAGGGCGGTGCCCCGCAGCAGCCCCAGCAGCCCCAGCAGCCCCAGCAGCCCCAGGGCGGTCGTCCCGCCGGCGGCCTGCCGACCCGTGAGGTCGGCCAGGCGCTGCGCGAGACCTCCGCGCCGAACCAGCAGGGCCAGCAGGCCCCGCAGGGCCAGCCCAACCAGCAGGGCCAGCCGCGGCGGGTCCCGGGCGCGTCCGGTGCCCCGGGCCCGCAGGGCGGTCCCGGCGGCCTGCCGCGGCGCGGCCCGGAGCAGGGCCCCGGCGGCCGTGCCCCGATGCCGGAGCGCCAGCGTCCGGAGGCCGGCCCGCAGGGCGGCCGTCCCGTCCCCGGCCAGCAGCGCCCGCAGGCGCCGCAGCAGCCGGGCCCGGCGGAGAGCCCCGTCGAGTCCACCGTGCAGTTCGGCCGGCCGCGCTTCGAGGCCAGCGACATCGACCCGCGCGACCCGCTGGGCCTCGGCCTGGTGGAGCCGGTCCTGCCGGACCCGACCACCCAGCCGGGCGGCGGCCAGCCGTTCGCTCAGCAGGCCCCGCAGCAGCCCCAGCCGCAGCAGCAGGCCCAGCCGATGGCGCTGCCGACCGGCCCCGGCCCGGAGGACACCCAGCAGTGGTTCCGTCCGGAGGACGGCGGCCAGCAGCAGGCCCGTCCGCGCCCGCAGCAGCAGCCGCAGTACCAGCCGCAGCGCCCCGGCACCTCGGCGCCGGGCGTCCCGCCGCAGCAGCAGGCCCCGCAGGGCCCGCCGCGCCAGCAGCAGCGCCCGCAGGCGCCGCAGCAGCCGGCCGGTCCGCAGGGCGGCCCGCAGCGTCCGGGCCCGCAGGCCGGTCCGCAGCGGCCCGGTCCGCAGGGCGGTGAGCCCGGCCGCCGCGAGGCCGCCGAGGCCCCGTGGCGCCCGTCGGCCAACGACGAGCGCTGGCGCCGTGCCGAGCAGGTGCGCGAGCCCTCGACCAGCGGCCTGACCACCTCGGGTCTGCCGCGCCGCACCCCGCAGGCCAACCTGGTCTCCGGCACCGCCGAGTCGGCGCCGCTGACCGGCCCGCAGGTCTCCCGCAGCCCGGAGGAGGTCCGCGGCCGCCTGACCAACCTGCGCCGCGGCATCCAGCAGGGCCGCCAGGCCGGCCAGGGTCAGGGTCAGGGCCAGAACAACTTCGGCCGCCAGCAGCAGGGCTTCGACGGCTTCGGCCAGAACCACCAGGAGCGTTGAGTTGAGTCAGATGAGCCAGGCCGCACAGAACCTGAACTGGCTGATCACCAATTTCGTGGACAACACCCCCGGGGTG
>NZ_JBFBJY010000079.1:0-39412 GCF_040702125.1 Kitasatospora sp. NPDC085895
CCGCCCGCCCGCGCGGGGGCCCGGCGGGGGGGGCGCGGCCCGCCCCCCCCGCCCCGCGCCACCGCGGCCCCCCCGCGCCGCGGGGCCCCGCCCGGCGGGCCCGCCCCGACGGTGGGGCCACGACGTGGGCCCGTCGGGGCTCAGGAGGAGCGGACCTCGCTCAGGCAGAGCGTGTAGACCTTCGAACCGCGCTCCTGGACGTACGCGGCGTCGGTCTGCTGGTAGCCCTTGCAGACCTCGGCGTCGGACACCTCGAACCGGGCGACGATCCGGAACTGGGCGTCCGGGCCGGAGCAGTCCACCACGCCGAGGTCGGGGCGCAGGTCGCTGCCGCCGTTGTGGACGCAGTCGCCGACGTCGGCGTAGTCGGGGTCGCGCGAGGCCGTGAACGCGATGGCGCCGACCACCAGCACCGGCAGCAGCAGGCCGAGGATCTCCACCCGCCGCAGCAGCGGCCGGCCCGGCGTCAGCGGGACACCGGGGGCGCCCGCGACGGGCGGGGCCAGCCTGCGGATCTTCGCCAGGGCCACCAGGTTGACCAGCATGGTGACCGGGTTGATCACCATCGAGGCGATGCCCCACCAGCCCTGCCAGAGGCTCTTCGCCGTCATGTCCCGGAAGACCGCGGTGCCGCAGTCGCGGCAGAACGGGCCGCGCAGCTTCAGGAAGCGCATCACCACCAGGAATCCCTGGTGGCCGCGGACGGTGGCCTGCACGGCCGGCACCGAGCCGCAGCAGCGGCAGAACGGCCCCGCGGCGGGCGGGAACGGCCCCGCGGCGAAGCCCGCGCCGGGGTCGGGAGCCGTCGCGGACGGGTCGGACGGGAGCTGCGGTGCGGGTAGGGACATGCGGATCCTCTGCGGGGGCGGGGTCGGTGAGCAGGGCGGATGCTATCGGTGCGCACCGCCGCCGCGGCACCCCTTTTCTCCGCGGCCGGCGTGCGGTCTCCGGAGGATCCGTCAGATCGCCTGCGGCGAGGAGGCATCGGGTCTGCGGGTATGCGAAACCGCTGGACAGGCGGGTGCCGCATGGAAGATCATCCAGTCGATGACGACACGAACCGACGTACCCGCTGCCCTGGACGAGCGCACCCAGCTCACCACCTTCCTCGACTACGCCCGCGCCACCGCACGGGCCAAGTGCGAGGGAGTCAGTGCCGAGAACGCCCGGCGCGCTCCGCTGCCCGGCTCGCCCCTGATGACCCTCGCCGGCCTGATCAACCATCTCCGGTGGGTCGAGCACTGGTGGTTCGAGGTCATGTTCCTCGGCGAGGAGGACCGCGGCCCCTGGACGGACGAGGACCCCGACCGGGAGATGCGGATCGCCGTCGACCGCCCGCTCGACGAGCTGCTCGCCGAGTACGAGGCCGCGTGCGCCCGCCACCGCGAGCTGGTCGCCGCCCACCCCCTCGACACGGTGGCCAAGCGCACCCGCGGCGACGGCGGCCAGTTCGACCTGCGGTGGATCCTGCTGCACATGACCGAGGAGACCGCCCGGCACAACGGACACCTCGACATCCTCCGCGAGCTCGTCGACGGCACCACTGGCGCCTGACGGAGCGTCCCGCGACACACCGCGGGCGGGCCGGGGTCCCGGGTCGTCGCCGTACACTGACGGCATGGCATGCCGCATCAGTGAGCTGGTCCTCGACGCGGCCGACCCCGGCCTGCTCGCCGCCTTCTGGAGCGAGGTCCTCGGCTACGTCGAACTCGGCCGCGAGGACGACGGGAGCATCGAGATCGGGCCGCCCGGCACCGGCTTCGGCGGTCCGCAGCCCATCCTCGTCATCGGCCCCACCACCGACCCGCGGCCGACGAAGCTCCGCCTGCACATCGACGTCAGCGCCACCGACCGCGACCAGGAGGCCGAACTGGCGCGGCTGCTCGCCCTCGGCGCCCGGCACGCCGACGTCGGCCAGACCGGCACCGAGAGCTGGTACGTCCTGGCCGACCCGGAGGGCAACGAGTTCTGCCTGCTGCGCCGCCGGATCGAGCCCGTCTGACCGGCGTCGGCTCAGCCGGTGCCGTCGGCCCCGCCCATGCCGAACGAGTCGTGGACGGGCCGCACTTCGACCGCCACGACGTGGAAGTCGACCACCCGTCCGGCGATCTCGCGGGCCCGCTCCGGGCTCGCGCAGTCGAGCACGTAGTAGGCGGTCAGCTGTTCTGCCGCGGCGGTGAGCGGCCCGTCCGACGCGACCGCGCCACCGTCCCCGCGAGCCGGCCGGAGCGCGGTGGTGTCCGCGGGGTAGGCCAGCCCGGCGCCGTTGAGCAGCTCGCCGGAGTCCGCCAGGTCCCGGTGCAGCGCCTCGTGCCGGGCGAACACCTCGGCCCGCTGCTCGGCCGTCATCGCCGCGGTCGCCGCCGGGTCCGCGTACATCAGCACCATGTACTTCACAGCGCCCAGCCTGACACCGATGCGGGCGCTCCGGCGCGCACGTCCCCGAGCTGCCGCGCCGGACCGACCGAACGGGTCGCTTGCCGCGGGCGGCACCGGAGGGCGATCATGCGCCCATGAGACCCGACGTGGCGGCGTTCCTCGCCGACGGCCCGCTCCCCGACGAGGACGCGCACGAGGACGAGATCGCCCGGCGGGTGCGGCAGCTGGAGGCGATCGCCCGCCCGGTCACCGCGGAGGAGGCCGTGCGGCTCGCCGAGTGCTTCGGTCCGGACGACTGCTACGGCGTCGCCCGGTCCCTGCTGCACCTCGTGGAGTCCGCCCCCGGGCCCGTGCCGGCGGTCGAGCCCGGGCCGGACGCGAACGAGTGGCACCACCGGCTCCGGCGGCGGGCGGTGAACGCCGGCCTCGTCCCGGAGGACTGAAACAGCCCCGGACCGGGCCGGTCCGGGGCCGTTCGGGGCCCGTTCGGGCGATGGTCAGCCGAGGGCGGCGGCGAACATGCCGGCCTCGTAGGAGCCGCCCTTCTGGTGCACGATCACGGCGAGCCGGTTGGCCGCGTTGATCAGGGCGACCAGGGCGACCAGCGCCGCGATCTGGTCGTCGTCGTAGTGCTTGCGCACCAGGGCCCAGGTCCCGTCGGACACTCCCTCGTGGGCGTCGGCGAGCCGGGTGCCCTCCTCGGCGAGCGCGAGCGCGGCCTGCTCCGCCTCGGTGAACACGGTGGACTCGCGCCAGGCGGCGACCAGGTGCAGCCGGGCGACGTCCTCGCCGGCGGCCGTGGCCTCCTTGGTGTGCATGTCGATGCACCAGCCGCAGCCGTTGATCTGGCTGGCCCGCAGCGAGACCAGTTCCTGGGTGGTCCGCGGCAGCGGCGACTGGTGGATCACCAGGCCGGCGTTGGCGAACCGCTTGGCGAACTTCGTGGCGAGCTCGTTCTCGAACAGGTTGAACCGGGCGTCCATGACGTCGTCCTCACTCGTGGTGTGCACTGGCGACCACAAGATGCCGCCGCCCTCTTCCGTGTGACGGCCCGTCGGTGTGACGAGCGCCACGGCCTGCGGGTGTCACGGGGCGGCGGCGAGCGGCGTCCTGTGGGCGTGACGCGGACGCGAGCGAGCGGGCAGGAGCAGCCGGTGGAGAACGGGCGGAACGGGCGGAGCAGCCAGGGCGGGCAGAGCGGGCGGCGCGGGGTCCCGGCGGGGACGGATCCGGCCACCGAGGCGTTCGTCGAGCATCGCAATCTGCTCTTCACCGTCGCCTACGAGATGCTCGGCTCGGCCGCGGACGCGGAGGACGTGCTGCAGGAGACCTGGCTGCGGTGGGCGGGCGTCGACCTCGCCGAGGTGCGGGAACCCCGCGCGTACCTCGTCCGGATCACCACCCGGCAGGCGCTCGGCCGGCTGCGGACGCTCGGCCGGCGCCGGGAGTCCTACGTCGGGTCCTGGCTGCCGGAGCCGCTGCTCACCGCACCGGACGTGGCCGAGGACGTCGAACTGGCCGACAGCGTCTCGATGGCGATGCTGCTGGTGCTGGAGACGCTCGCGCCGACCGAACGGGCGGTGTTCGTGCTGCGCGAGGTGTTCGACCTCGAGTACGGGGAGATCGCCGAGGCCGTCGGCAAGAGCCCCGCGGCCGTGCGCCAGATCGCGCACCGGGCGCGGGCGCACGTCGCGGCGCGGCGGCCGCGCGGGGCGGTGTCCCCGGCCGAGACCCGGGAGACGCTGGACGCGTTCCGACGGGCGACCGAGACGGGCGACCTGCAGGGCCTGCTCGACGTCCTCGCGCCGGACGTCGTCCTGCTCGGCGACGGCGGCGGGATCAAGCAGGCGGTGCTCCGGCCGATCGTGGGCGCCGACAAGGTGGCCCGGCTGCTGGCCGCCGGCTTCGGCCGGCTCACCGCCGACCGGGCGCTCCAGCCGGCCCAGGTCAACGGCTGGCCGGCGCTGGTGCTGCGGCTCGACGGCGAGCTCGACACCGTCCTGGCGCTGCGCTTCGAGGACGGCCTGGTCACCGGCCTCTACGCGGTGCGCAACCCCGAGAAGCTGTCCCGGATGGGGCAGGAGACCGAACTCTGCCGCTGAGCCGCGGGCCGGGTCGGCCGGCCTGCCCCCGTCGGCGTCCGACGCACCCGGTCTGCCCCCCCGTTCCGTCGGAATCACGTCCCGGCCCGGTGGCGGGCTCGGGCCGCGGAGAGGGCGCGCCGGAGGTCGTCCTCGGGGACCTCGGGGGCGGGTCCGGTCCGGCCGGGGTTCTGTCGTGGGCAGTCGCAGGGGCGGCGGTGGGTGCGGTCGTCGGTCGAGGTGTCGAGCAGGTCCGGCAGGGCGGCGAGGCGGGGGTGGGCGCGGACGGCTTCGCGGGCCCGGTGGGCCGCGTCGAGCAGTCGCAGCTCCCAGCGCAGGACGCAGTACGAGCAGGCCGGGACGGCCGCCCGGTCGGCCTCGGCCAGCTCGGCGAGGGCGGCGCGGGCGGTCGCGGGCAGGGACTCGTCGGCCGCGGCCTGCCGCAGCAGGAGGCCGAGGGACTCCCCGTCCCGCGGGTCGCACCAGGTGAGCCTCAGGAAGGCGGAGGCCAGCAGGTGGTCGCCGCCGTCCGGACCGGGCGCGACGAGGTGGATCCGGGTCAGCAGTTGCTCGTCCCCTGCCGTCTCCCGCTCGTCCGGTGCGCGCCGGACCTCCCAGTCCAGCTCGAACCGTGCGGCGGCGGCGCCGGCTTCACCGTCCACCGGGAACTCCAGCGTGCACTGCCGCCCGCCGTGCACGGTGGGCACGAGCTCCAGGTGCGTCGCCGGGCCGTCGGCGGTGTCGTACCTCCGGCGCACCCGCACGACCGGGCGGGCCGTGGGCATCACCAGTCGCAGCACGGGGCCGCGGGCCGGCCACCCCGGGGCCGGCGGCACCACCCGGAGCGACGACCTGCCGCCGTCGAGGCCGAGCGGCACCACCTCGTCGTGCGTGACGTCCAGTTCCCAGTCCATCCGCGCTCCCTTCCCCGGCTAGCGACGTGCTGCCGGGCGGTACCGGTTGCATCCGGCCGGCCGTGCGGGCCGGTCACGGGGACGCGAGGTCGCCGACGAGCCGTTCGAGGCTGCGGCGCAGCACCTGGCAGGCGCGCCGGTCGGGTCCGCAGGGGGCGGGGTCGGCGGTCATCGCCGCCCAGTGGGCCAGCCGGGTGACGGCTCGGTGGTGGAGTTCGGGGCGGGGCGGGCCGGCGGGGAGGCCGAGCCGGGCGGCCGGGTCGGTGCCGTACTCGCCGGCCACGCGGCGGAGTTCGAGCCGATCGGGGTCGGAGAGGCCGGTGAGGCGCCCGTCGTAGCAGTCCCGTAGCACGGTGAGTTCGCGGAAGGCGTGCTGCTGCACCTCCAGGTCGACGAAGCGGCCGACGGCCCGGTCGACGGCGGCCCGGTCGCGGGCCGCGGCGGCGTCGGTGGCGGGCGGCAGGAGGGCGGCAGGAGGGCGGCAGGAGGGCGGGCAGGGTGTGGGCGCGGTCGACGATGCGGCGCAGTTTGAGGAGGTCGGCGCGGGCCCCGAAGTGGTCGGCGAGCAGCAGGCGGAAGTCGGCGAGGCCGCTGCGCCGGTCGAGTTCGGTGCGCAGTTCGGGCAGCCGGTGGACGCCGTCGCGGACGAGCCCGCAGGCGAGGGTGAGGCCGTAGCCCGCGAGGAGGCCGAAGAGCCGGGCGCGGCGGTCCGCGGGGACGGGCAGGTCGGGGTAGGGGCGGGTGGTGAAGTACGGTCCGCGGGCGGCCCGTTTGGCGAGCAGGGCGGGTTCGACGGCGGCGAGGGCGGTGAGGTCGGCGAAGTCCTGCTCGGTGAGCTGTCCGGCGGCCGCGCCGACGAGGCTGCAGACCGGCCGCAGGTCGTACATCAGGCGGGTGCCGCCGCCGGCGGTCATGACCCGGTCCGCGACGCGGCGGCCCTCGGCGAGCGGGTCGGGGTGCTCGGGCCAGTACAGCTCGGCCTTGGTGAGGACGCCGACGGTGGTGAGTGCGCCGCCGCCGTTGGTGCCTCCTCCGCCGGGGCCGAAGCCGGCGCCGGTGAAGTCGGCGAGGAGTTCCTCCTCGCCCTGGGCCAGGCCGCGGGCGAAGACCAGGACGAGCGCGTCCGCGTGGCCGGCGTGGCCGAGCGAGTCCGCCCGCACCTCGTCGGCCGAACGGCCTAGGAAGCGCAGGGTGTTGGCCGAGTCCGCGCCGAGGACGGAGTCCAGGCCCGGGGTGTCGACGAGGTCGAAGGCGCGCAGGCAGGGGCTGGGGTCGCTGACCACCAGGTGGTCGATCGCCCGCAGCCGGCCGTGTGCGGCGGTGTCCTCGTCACGGGCGCGGGAGGTGAGGTCGCGCAGTTCGTCCGGGTGGTGCCGGGTGGGCGGGCGGCCGTCCCTGTAATGGACGGTGACGGTGCGGTCGGGGCCGTGGGTACGTGCAGTCCCTGATGGTCGCGTTGTTGAAGAAGCCCGTCCCGACGGCCAGGCCGAGCGCGCCGAGCAGCCGCCAGGACACCTGGTGCGGCGGCGTCCCCGTCTCCCGGGCGGCGGTTGCCGCTCCGGCCTCCTGTTCCACCGTGATCAGCCACTCGCCCGCGGCCACCGTCTCGCCCGGGCCGCGCAGTTGGCGGACGACCCGACCGGGGGCGGTGGCGGCCAGGTCCAGCAGGGCGCCGTCCGGGGTCCGCAGGGTGCCGAGTGCGGCCCCGGCCGGGTAGCTGCTGCCCGGGGCGAAGTGCCATTCGGTGAGTTCGGCGGGGGTGCCGTTGCCCCAGGCGAGCGGGACGACGCCCTGTTCGGTGGCGACGGGTGTCAGCCGGCGCTCGTCGGCGCGGGCGGCCCAGGCCGCGGCGCCGTGCACCACCGCCAGGTCCGGGTCCTCGACCAGCCGCAGCGGCCGGTTCAGCCGTTCCGCGAGCAGGGCCCGGACGAGCGGGACGCGGGTGGTGCCGCCGACCAGGAGCACCGCGTCGACCTCCTTGGCCTTCCTCCCGTGGGCGGCGAGCAGCTCGCGGCAGCAGTGCACCGTCCGGTCCAGCAACGGGCCGATGAGTGCTTCCAGTTGGGATCGTTCGACGCGGCTGGCCGGGGTGACCGGGGTGAAGTAGTCCTCGACCTCGGCGGCTTCGCTCAGCTGGTGCTTGATCCGGCGGACGAAGTCGCCGAGTTCGAGCCTGGCCCGGGTGGCGCCGGCGGCCATCAGCAGGTCGAGCCAGTCCCGGGCCTCGGTGGCGATGCCGCCGGTGAGCAGGGCGTCGATGTCGCGGCCGCCGCAGTCGTCCAGTGCCGCGTGGCCGAGCACGGTGCGGGCGCCGTCGGCGCCGATCCGCACCAGGGCGGTGTCGAAGGTGCCGCCGCCGAAGTCGTAGACCAGCACGGCCTGCCCCGGGGCGAACGGTTCGCCGGCCACGGCGGCGTGTGCGGCGGCGACCGGTTCGGCGAGCAGTTCGACGCTGCGGAACCCGGCCTGGCGCCCCGCCGCGAGCATCGCCTCGCGGCGCGGGTCGACCGGCCCGTACGAGGCGGGGACCGTGACCACCAGGCGGTCGATCTCCGCACCGGTGACCGTGCGGCCCTGGCTGCGGAACTCGGCGAGCACGGCGGCGACCAGGTCCGTGACGGGGAGGAGCCGGCCGCCGAGCGGGACCGGGGCCCGTTCGCCGAGGTCGCGTTTGAACTCGGCCCGGTAGGAGCCCGGTTCCGCCCGTTTGCGGTTCTCCGCCGCGGACCCGACGAGCAGTCTGCCGTCCTCGCCGACGGAGACCGCCGACGGCCACGACAGCAGTCCGCTGGACGGCTCCTTCACCAGCCGCTCGCCCCGGCCCGTCACCACGGCCGCGGCCGAGGAGGACGTCCCGAAAGTCCACCACGAGCACCGGCGCTGCCATGCCCCACCCCCTGGACGCATCCGGCCGGTCACAGAGTGTGCCGATCTGGATGTGCCGCGAGACTAGCAGCGCGGAATCCTCCGGCTCGGGCGCTTCCCGGCCCCCGAGGGACACCGATGCGATCTCGTAATCGACCGTCCACGTAAGGGTATTGATGACCCATCAGACAATGTGAGCGAGTCGCACCGACCTCATCGGACACAGGAGCGGGGGTGCTGCGGGCCGGGCGGGCCGGCGGGGATCCGACCCCGGCGCCGCCCGGGGAGCGCGACCGCGGGGACGGGTCGCCGGTGCCGCCCGTGCGGGCCGGGCCGGCACCGGTGGCGGCCGTGGCGGCCGTGGCGGCCGGGGGGCCCGCCGGGGTCAGCAGGGCGCCACCGCCTCGGGCCCGATGGGTATCAGGGACGAGGTGACGATGCGGCGGTTGGCCTGGCGGAACTCCTCGGCCACCCGGCCGCAGCTCAGGCACTCGTCGAGGTGCCGCGCCAGCTCCCGTCCGCGCCGCCGGCCCGGGCGGCGCACGGCGCCGGCCAGCAGCGAGGTGAAGTAGCGGCACTCCAGGCCGGTGCCCTCGTCCACGTGCGCCCGCAGGTACGCCTCGCGCAGCCCGGACCGGGCGCGGGCGGCGAGGGAGCGCACCCCGCTCGGCGTCATGCTCATCCGCTTGCCGACGGTGGCGGCGGACTCGCCCTCCACCACGAAGAACCAGAGCAGCACCTGCCAGCGCTCGGGCAGGGCGCGGAAGGCCCGCGCGATCAGCTCCGCCTCCTCGGCGGCGAGCTGCGCACCCTCGGTGGCCGTCTCGTCGGCCAGGTGGTCGGCCCAGCTGTGGAAGTCCTCCGGCAGCAGGACGCGGTCCGTGGTCTGGGCGCTCCACTCCATCGCCGTCCGACGGACGCACGCCTTCAGGTACGGGCGCCAGGCGTGCCGCGGCCCTCGGCCGCGGGCGACGGAGTGGTAGGTGCTGGCGTAGGCCTCGGCGGCGAGGTCCTGCGCGGTCTGCAGGTCGCGGCAGTAGCGGCGGGCGTAGGCGAGCACCGCGCCGTGGTGCCGCGTGAACACCTCGGCCATCACCTCCCGGATGCGGGAGGTTCCGGTCGGGGTCGGGGCGGCGATCGCCTCCGCGAGTTCGGCGTCGCTCAGCGCGCTCAAACCGGACTCGGGGGTACTACTGGTACGAGGGGTCACCCTGTTCCTCCTCAGCTCTGGCCTTCTCACGGGGGGAGTTCGCGGGGCCTGGCCGGCGTGTCGGCCGCACGGGGCCGGGACGGGGAACTGCCTGGACGAAAGGCATCGACGGCGTTTCGCTGCTGGGGCCGTCGGGACGGTGTGGCGGAAGGGCCACAGCACACCAGTCCCACGGGTTTCAGTGCAACAGTCTTCAAAACGGCAGCGCGCCGGACGATTCCGGATCCGAATGTGGGGGAATCGCGTGCATCGCGTCACGGCTGCGTCTCGATGCCGCCGGACGCGCTCCCACCGCTGGTGGGCGCATCGGCCGACACTCTGGCGCGACCGCGTCAAGTGGAACGGCCGCGAAAAGTGCGGAAAGTTCATACAGCATTTGCATGGTTGAGCGCCCCCGGCGGGCTCCTTGTGTGACAGAGTGTCAGCAATTTGGGTGACGCTCCGACACATCCCGTGCAGCGCACAGCGACAACACGCGTGCAAGAGGGCGGGGTCACCCCCGGCCGCTGCCGGCGGTGACCCCGCCCTCTGGTTGCTGTGCGTGCCCGGCTACCCCCCGCCGGTGTGCTCGTGCGTTCCGCTGTGGTCGGCCCCGTTCACCACCTTTCCGCCCAGGAGGCCGTGGAGTTGGTCCGCGGTGGCGTCGGAGAGCACCACCACCCAGTCGTCGCCCACCAGATAGGACCCGCCGTAGGCCTCGGCCTCGGTGATCCAGGCCTGCTGGGCCCGCGCCTGCGGGAAGGTGGCGATCCAGATCTCCTCCCCGCCCGAGGTGCACAGGCCCTGGCGGAGGTCGGCCGTGTCCGCGGTGATCTCGGCCGTGCAGCCGATCCGCCGGGCCAGCAGCTCCACCGAGTTGTCGGCGGGGCGCTGGGCGGCCTGCGAGGTGCCGGCCAGTCCTCCCGGCCCCCAGAGGAGTTCGAAGACCCCGAGGAGGAGCAGGAGGACCAGCGCGGACCACTTCAGCGCGGTGCGGACGGAACGGCCGTCCCCGGGCGGCGCGAGGGCCGCGCTCAGGGCCCTCACTTGCCGGCCGCCGCCTTGCCCTGCGGGTTGATGGCCGTCCACGCGCCGTTGGCCAGGCCGTTGCCCAGCGCGTCGCCGGCACTCTTGTCACCGGTGTAGAGGTAGGCGGGCGTGCAGTTGATGCTCAGCTGCCAGGAGCCGTCCGAGCGCTGCATCTTGCCGATCAGCTTCGGGTCCACGCCCTTGATCTTCTTGGGGTCGACCGGCGGCGCGGGCGTCCAGGTCTTGAGGCACTCCCCCTCGCAGTTGGACTTCATCGGCCAGGCGGTGTCCTTGGCGAAGTGGTAGAGCGTCATGCCGTTGGCGTCCACCATGATCGGGCCGAGCTGCGGGTGGTTGAAGAGGGAGAGCTGCACGCCGGACGGGGCCTGCTGGGTCATCGACGGCATGGCGGTCGGCTGCGCGGACGCGGTGGCGCCGCCGGCCTTGGCCTTGCTTCCGTCCGGAGCCAGGGCGTGCCAGGTGCCGCCCACGCCCTCGCCCTTGGTGTCACCGGGCGCGGAGTCCTGCGCGTAGCGGTAGGCGGGCCAGCCGCCGACCGTCAGCTGCCGCGAGCCGTCGGCCCGGGTGATCTCGCCGAGCTTGCCGGCGTCGACGCCGGTGCCCGCCGTGGTGGCGTCGTCCTTCAGCACGGGCGGCCAGGTGGTGGCGCAGGTCCCCGCGCAGTTGGACGCCGGCGGCTTGGCGGTGTCCTTGTCGAAGCGGTAGAGGGTGAAGCCCTCGCCGTCCGTCAGCACCGGGCCGAGCTTCTCGTCGACGCGGACGGCCAGCTGGCCTCCCGGCTTGCCCGCGGTGCCCGCCGGCGCGGAGGACCCGTAGTCGCCGTAGGCGCCGCCTCCGCCCGCCGGGGCCGGGGTGCCGCCCGCCGCGGCCAACTGGCCGGTGTCGGCCTTGCCGTTGGACGGGCTGGCGCTGCTGTTGGCGCTCCCGAAGGCGGCCATGAGCACGAGGCCGGCCAGCAGGAGGCAGACCGCCACGAGGCCGTATCGTTTCGTGGTCATCGTCAAGATCTTCCTAGCCTTTCCATCGGTGGTGCTGTTCGAGGGATCGCTGGTCGAGGTCGTTCGGTCAGGGGTGTCGTAGGTACGGGTGGGTCGGGGGTGTCGCAGGTACAGGGGTGTCGTAGGTACGGGGGTGTCGTGGGTCAGGGGTCGTTCGGTCGGGGACGTGCGGGGATCACTGGATCTTCAGGGCCAGCGCCGGGCACCGGTCGACCGCGCGGGCGGCCTGCTGGAGCAGCTCCGGCGGGACGGGCATGACGCCGGCCGCGGGGAAGCCGTCCGCCTCCAGGCTGATGACCTCGGGAAGGACGCTGGTGCACAGGCCGTGCGCCTCGCAGAGGGTCCAGTCCACGACGATCGTCCCGGCGCTCTCCATGACCGGCATGGGGAGCACGTCCTGGACGGGCCGGCCGCAGCCGTACTGGTAGGTGTGCATCTGCAGGTCCTCGTCGAAGACCTCCAGCGCCGAGGCGACGAACCGGGCGGCGGCGTCGGGATGGCTGCACGCACCCCGACCGGTGACCGCCTTCATCCGGGACTCGACGGCCTCCAGGGCGGGCCGGCCGCCGCCCTTCACCACCTGCTCCAGCTCCTTCACCAGGGCCGGCAGACCGAGGTAGCAGGGCCCGCACTGGCCCGCCGTCTCGTCCGCCAGCCAGCGGGCGACCCGGAGGACCTCACCGAGCGGGCAGGTGGTGTGCGGCAGCGGGAGGAGCGCCCCGGCGCCCAGTGCCCCGCCGAGGCTCTGCAGGGACTGCCGGGAGACCGTCGCCTTGCCGGCCGCCTCGGGGCTGAGCCACTTGCCGTGGTAGCCGCCGGTCAGCACGCCCTGGCCGATCTCCAGGTCGAACAGCGCGAGCAGTTGCGGGAGCGGGACGCCGAGGGGCGTCTCCACCACCTGGCGGCCGGCCAGGGTGAGCAGGACCGTCCCGGGCTCCGACGGGGTGCCGGACTCCCGGTAGGGCAGCGCCCCCAACCGGGCGGCGACGGCGAGCTGCGCGTACGTCTCGGCGTTGGACAGCAGGGTCGGCAGGCCGCGGACGCCGCTGTCGCTCGTCCGGACCTTGCCGCCGCGCGGCAGGGCGATCCCGCTGGTGATGCCGCGGGCCAGCGAGCTCCCCTCGCCCGAGACGAACCGCTCGGGCAGCCGGGCGACGTTGACCGGCACCCGGGTCGTCCGCCGCTCGGCCAGCGCCCGGCGCAGCGACTGCTCGGTGTCGGCGCGGGTGACCCCGAGCACCACCTGCTCGGCGTCCAGGGCCTCGGCTGCCAGCAGGGCCCCGTCCACGACGAGGTGGGGGGTGCGCAGCAGCAGGGCCGCGTCCTTGAGACAACTCGGTTCTCCTTCCGTTCCGTTGACCACCACGACCGGGCGGGTACGGCGCCGGGCGGCCGACTTGACGACGGCCCGGAGCTTCCTCGCGAAGGGGAAGCCGGCGCCGCCGCGACCCCGAAGGTCGACGTTCTCGGCGAGGTCCGCGAGGTCCTCGGCCTTCATCGGGGACAGCCGGCCGTGGACGACCAGGTGTTCGCGGTAGTCCAGTTGCTCGCTGTGCTCCAGGCCGGCGAAGAGCACGGGCCGGCCGAGCCAGGCGATCGGGGCGCCGCTCATCCGTCCTGCCTGCGTCGTCCGGTGCCGGCGCCGACCGTCGGCCGGCCGGCCGTGTCGGGCCGGACGGCGGTGGCAGGACGGCGCGGGGCGCCGCGGTCCTGGAAGGCCATCCGCAGCCCGAGGGCCACGATCACGCCGACCACGGCCACGCAGTACATGACGGTGATGTAGGTGGCGGGCAGCCGGCCCGCGTTGAGTCCGTGGACCAGGCCGGCGCCCCAGGCCGGGTAGGCGAGGACGTGGACGATCCGCCAGCGCCGCGAGTCGCCGGTGCGGGCCAGCAGGCCGCGGGCCGCGCCGGCGAGTGCGACCGTGAGGAGCACGTAGCCGGAGAGCACGCCGAGGCCGTAGAGCACCGGCTTCTGCGGGTCGGCGAAGGGGACGAACGCGCCGAGGGCGCCGATCTGGTCCTGGATCAGGTTCATCCACACGTGCAGGACGAGGAAGACCACGCCGCTGATGCCCATCACCCGGTGGATCGCCTGGGCGGCGAGCCGGTGGACGGGGTACAGCAGCAGCCGGTCGGTCGCCGCCAGCCCCCACAGCACGGCGGAGGTGAACGACACCAGGGCGAGCACCCCGGCGGCGATGCCGAGGAAGGCCTGCAGTGCGCCGTTGACGGCGACGGCCGTGAGGCCGAGCCCCGCCGCCAGCACGGGGAGGAACGACCAGACCGAACGGGGCTGCCGGCCGCCGGCCTCGGGCCGGTCCGCCGCGGCCGCGGCGGGTGCCTGCTCGCTGCGCGCGGCCCGGTCCGACCGGTTCGCCTGGCGTGTTCGGGCCGCTCGGCCCGCTCGCGCCGGCCCTGCGGCCGAATGCCAGGATCGGCGTCCTTGACCTGTCAACATCGCTGAGCCCTCCGGCTGTGTCCTTGCTCTGCTCGAATGGCGCCCGGTGCCACCGGGCCGGCCGCGCGAGGGGTCGCGGCCCGGGCCGCCCGGGGTGAGCCCGGGGCGGCCCGACGGATCAGCCGCAGCGGCGACCCTCGTTGATGCAACTCACCATCTGGTCCAGCAGGTTGCGGTTCATCACGTTGATGAAGTCGCCGTGGTCGGTGATCGGGTTGTGGAGCTGCTCGGGGAAGCTGTCGACGGCGAACTTGGCGCCGGACGGCACGTCGTAGGCGACGCGCTCGACCAGCTGGGGGATGGCCCGGAAGTTCCGCGGGCAGCTGCCGTTCTTGGAGAAGGCGGTGTGGGTGCGGTGGTTGGCGCTGTCGATGTTCTTGCCGTCCCAGCAGTCCGGGAACTTCAGCGTCCGCACGACCCGGCTGCCGCCCGGGCAGATCGGGTACTTGTCGGCGAGCTGGCGGTCCTCGAAGCCGGTGCAGCTCCAGGAGGCGTGGGCGTTGGCCGGCCCGTTGGTGAGGGCCTTGGCGTCACCGGTGATGATCCGCAGGAAGCGGGTCATCGGCTGGACGCGGCTGCCGTTCGGGGAGCTGTAGGTGATCCCGACCTCGGCGGGCTGCAGGATGCGCCCGACGTTCTTGTCCTTGCCGCCGCCCGGTGCCTTGGCGTCCTTGTCGTTGGTGCCGTCGAGGAGCCGCAGCACCGGCCAGTAGTAGGCCGACTGGTCGCCGTTGGAGCAGGTGGTGCCGGCACCGGCGAGCTTCCCGTTGGAGGAGAAGCCGTCGGTGATGCGGTTGCCGACGTAGTCGTGCATGTGGTGGGCTCCGTTGCCGACGCCGGGCGCGACGATGACGTTGTCGGGGTTGAGGTGGCGGTTCTCGTTGCGTCCGCAGCGGGAGGTGAAGGTGCCGGTGGCGGGTCCGCTGCGGGCGGGCCGGGCGGTGTTCGGGGCGACGTTGCGGATGTCGACGAAGCCGCGGCCGGGGCCGGACTTCGACCCGCCGGAGCTCTTGCTCTGCGCGGCGACGTTCTGCGCGTCGTTGGCGTAGTCCTTGGTGGAGGCGTCGACCACCAGGTCCTTGCGGATGGCGCAGTTCGCCAGTCCGGACGTGTCCTGCGGCAGGCCCGAGTCCTTTCCGGCGCTCGCGGCGAGCTTGCGCAGGGTGTCGGACCGCTTGGCGGCCAGGTCGCCCATGACCCGCTTCTCGCCGCCCCCCGAGCCGGGCTCGGAGAGGCTGCGGTAGGCGTCCGCGACCTGCACGTCGAGGTCGGCGAGGTCCCGGTCGACGTCCGCCTTGGCAGCGTCCGGCACCGCGGTCAGGCCCAGCCCGACGTCGGCGCAGGCGACCGTGCCCGTCTGGCCGTTGGCCTGTTGCGACCTGGCGGGGCGCTGCCCGGCGAACGCGGCCGCGGCGATGACCGATCCACCGCCGACCGCCAGCACCCCGGAGAGCATCAGGGCCAGCATTCTGCGCCCGGCCTTGTCACGTTTGTGAGTCCTCATATTCGCACTCTCGGTAGTCGTGGACAGGGTATTCACTGCATGTGTCCGGCACTGCGGACCACGGCTTCGTTCAGCGCTGTCCGGCCGGCTTCGGGCTCGGCGAGGCGGATCCCGCGGGCAGCGCGGAAAGTCCGCCGTAATTGACCAGCCGGGTTTCCTCCAGCACCGTCATGTGGTCGAGCACCGTGGAATTCGCCACGGTCGCCAGATCCCGGACGGTGGAATTCTGGGTACTGGCGCGCACCTGCGCGACCACCGCGAAGACCTGCCCGTGGGCATTGCGCACGATGTTCGCGAAGAGCCGGTCGAACTCGGCGCCCTGGGCCGCGTCCAGCTGCTGCAGCCAGCCCTTCTGCTGGTCGTTCGGCTCGCTGGGGACGTCCATCCCCAGGGCCGCGGCCGCCTCCAGGTCGGCCCGGTCGAGCGCGGTGTGCCCGTCGACCAGGTGCTGGCCGGCGGTCTTGACCTCGGGCGTACCACCCTTGGCGAGGGCCATCCGACCTGCGGGGATCTCCCAGAGTCCGGCCAGCCGGACCCGTTTGACGAAGTCCCGGTCGAGCGCCGTCAGCGGACCCGTCGCGGTCTGCGTCGTCGTTCCCGGCGACGCGCCGCCCGCCTGCGGTGTCCGGTAGGAGCCCGCCGACTTCACGACGGGGACCACCAGCGCGGTCACCGTGGACATCATGGCCACGATGATCGCGAGCGTGGCGAACGACCTCGGGAGACGGCTCACCCTGGGAAGGCCGTAGACGCCTTTCTCGGTTCCGCGTTTCTTCCTGGAAGATGACATCGGTTTCCTATCACGCCGGAGAGGGTGATCGCACCGGCCGCCGCCGGAATTCCTTTTCGGACGGTCCCGGCGACCGCGGTGAAAACCCTACGGAACGCGGGGGCGCCCCGTCGGGGAATTCATCAACAATGGACAGATACGGCGACGGCCAGGGACACCGGTCGAAGGTCACGGAATCCCGGGGCGGTCGGGGCGCGCAGCACTCACCGGCTGCGGCGGACGTCCTGGCGGGGGCCGAACGTCCGGTGCGGGGGCAGTTCCTCCGCTCTGCGGCGCAGCCGCGCGCATTCGGCGGCCGTGCCGTGGATCTTCAGGGCCAACAGGATCTCGAAGCGCGCCTGCGAGGTGCGCAGGCTGCTGCCGAAGATCCGCTCCAGCTTGCGGAGCCGGTACCGGACGGTCTGCGGGTGGATGCGCAGCAGCACCGCCGCCTCGGTGGCGCCGCCGCCCTCCAGCCAGGCGAGCAGGGTCTGCTCCATCCGTTCGCGCTGGCGCGGTGTCAGGTCGTTCAGCCGACCGAGCCACTTGGCCGACAGGCGGCCGGCCAGCAGCGGGTCCTGGAGCAGGAGCACCTCGGCCAGGTGGTCCTCGACGAAGAGGAGTTCCCCTGCGCCGTCCGGCCACTGCGGGGACAGCGAGAGCAGGGTGCGGGCCCAGCGCAGCGAGGCTCCGGCGTCGGACCGGGAGACCACCGGGCCGACCACGGCCGCGCGGCCCTGCAGCCAGCGGGTGAGGTTGCGGCGCATGCTCGGTGCCGGGTCCGGGATCAGCAGGTAGGGCTCGGGTCCGTGCAGGTAGGCGACGACCTTCGCGGTGGAGAGTCCGGGCGGTGGCGGTCCGGGGACGGCGGAGAGGGCCACCGCCTGGACGACTCCGGGGCCCGCCTGGGCCCGGGGCTTGTCGGTGGGCGCGGAGGGCGGGCGCCGGACGAGTTCGCCGCGGCCGCCGCCGGGCAGGGTCAGTGAATCCACGACGCCTCCTTCCACGGCCTGCCGGGCCTGCACCGCGGGGGGCGGTCGCCGGACTCGGCGGCGTCGGCGCGGCGGCCGGCCGGGGCGGGCGTCCTGCGCACGGGGACGCCGGACTGGGCGGGTGTCCGCCGCACGGATGCGCCGGACGGGGAATGCACTGCCGGTCGACCGCTGGGGCAAGCGTGCACCGGACCACCTCCCGGGGAACTGCCGGCCACGGGCGGGCCGGTCACCGTGAGAAGAGGGCCGGATCGAGGTTTCGTCCCGCACCTTTGCCAATCCTTTGCCATTCGCCGGTTCCGGGCCCGGCGCGACCCGGGGCCGTCGCGGCGGCCGCCGACCGGCCCGACCGCTCGTCAACCCGGGTGCAGGGCAAGGAGAACGGGCGCACACGACCTGTTGATCTTGCAGGTGAACCGCCTGTGACACGGGCCCGGTGCACGGTACATTGCCGTACCGGCCGGTACCGCGGGCTGCCGCGCCGGCCCCTGTGTCCCAACCCTCCGGACGCGAGCGAGGCCATGATGCGACTGAACCTCAACCAACTGGCGGTTTTCGCGAAGGTCATCGAGTGCGGAGGGTTCTCGGCCGCCGCACAAGTGCTGTTCCTGAGCCAGTCCTCGGTGTCGAAACAGGTGCAGAACCTGGAGATAGCCCTGCGGACCCAGCTGGTCGACCGCTCGGGTCCGAAGATCCGCCCCACCCTGGCGGGCGAGATCCTGCTCGCGCAGAGCAAGGAGGTGCTCGCCGTCGCCGACCACGCCGTCGAGGCCGTCCAGGCGGCGGCGCTGCTGCGGACGGAACCCCTGGTCATCGGCAGCACCAGCACCGTCAGCGGCCAGTTCCTGCCGTCCGTCCTGCGGGAGCTGCGGCGCCGCGAGCCGGCCGCCCAGTTCAACCTCGCCATCGGCACCGCCGACCAGCTCGCCGAGGCGCTGGAGGAGGGCCGGACGGGCATCGGACTGAGCGGCGGCCCGCTGCCGCCCGGCCGGTACCGCTCCGAGCGGCTCGCCGAGGACGACATGCTGCTGGTCTGCCCGGCCGACCACCCGCTCGCGGGCCGGACCGCCACCCCCGCCGACCTGGCGGGCGAGACCTTCCTGCTGCGCGAGTGCGGCTCGCAGACCCGCCGCCAGCTCACCGACCTGCTGCACAGCTGGGAGCTGACCGGCGCCCGCACCCTCGACCTGTGGGGCACCGAGGGCGTCAAGGAGGCCGCCCGGATCGGCCTCGGCGTCGGACTGGTGCCGCGCTGCTCCGTCCGGCTGGAACTCCGGCACGGCGTGCTCGCCGAAGTCCGCGTCCGACCGGCGCCCGAGCGCCGCGCCGTGCTGGTCAGCTGGACGCTGGCCCGGCCGCTCACCGCCTACGAGCAGCTGCTCCTCCCCCTCCTGCGGGACGTCGCGGGCACGGCGGCGAAGGCGGCGTGACCGCGGCGCAGCTCCACCCCGGTCGGTCCGGTCCGGGATGCCCGGGAACTCACCGCCGCCCCGCCCCGACTGCTGGGGTGTGGAGACTTCGGAGCCGGGTACCCGGCCGCATCGTGTTCTGACGGGCTTCGTGCTGCTGCTCGTCCTGGTGTTCGGCGGGGCGTTCGCCCTGGGCAGGACGGTCGGCCCGGTGGCACCGGGGCTGCGGCCCGCCACCGGCGGCACGCCCGGCACCGGCCATCCGGGCGGCGGCATGCCGGGCCATGCGGCGGGGGCGGCCCGGTGAGCGCCGCGACCGGCCGCGTGGTCACCGACCTGGCCGTGGGCGGCATGACCTGCGCGGCGTGCGTCGGCCGGGTCGAGAAGCGGCTGGCCCGGATCGACGGCGTGACGGCGACGGTGAACCTGGCCACCGGCCGCGCCCGGGTCGTCCATCCGGCCGGCGTCCCGTTCGCCGACCTGGCCGCCGCGGTGGAACGCGCCGGCTGCACCGCCGCGCCCCTCCCCGACGAACCGGTCGGGGCCGCACCGACGGACGGGGACGACGACGGGCTGCTCCGTCCGGCCGTCACGGCCGCCCTCGCCGTGCCGGTGCTGACCGTGTCGATGGCACCCGGGCTGCAGTTCCCGGCCTGGCAGTGGGTCTGCTTCCTGCTGGCCGTCCCGGTGGTGACCTGGAGCGCGTACGGGTTCCACCGCCGGGCCTGGCACCACCTGCGGCAGGCGACGGCGACCATGGACACCCTGGTGAGCCTGGGTGTGCTGGCCTCCTTCGGCTGGTCGGCGTACGCGCTGTTCCTCGGCGGCGCCGGCGCGGTCGGCATGCGGATGCCGTTCTCGCTCACCGCGGATCCGGGCGGCGCCGCCCACGTGTACCTGGAGGCGGCGGTCGGCGTGCCGCTGTTCGTGCTGTGCGGCCGCGTCCTGGAGGGGCGGGCCCGCCGCCGCGGCGGATCGGCGCTGCGGGCGCTCGCCGAACTGGGCGCCAAGGAGGTGTGCGTCCGCGCGGCGGGCGTTGAACGTCTCGTCCCGGTAAGCGAGTTGCTGCCCGGCCAGGAGTTCGTCGTCCGGCCCGGCGAGAAGGTGGCCACGGACGGCGTGGTCGTCGAGGGCGGCTCGGCGCTGGATGCCGGCCTGCTCACCGGTGAGAGCGTGCCGGTGGAGGTCGGGCCGGGCGACCGGGTCACCGGTGCCACGGTCAACGTCGGCGGCGTGCTGGTGGTCCGCGCCACGGCCGTCGGCGCGGACACCCAACTCGCCCGCATCACCGCACTGGTGACCGAGGCTCAGGCCGGCCGGGCGCGGGCGCAGCGGGTGGCCGACGCGGTCGCCGGCGGGTTCGTGCCGTGCGTGCTGGCGGTGGCCGTCTGCGTGCTGGGCTTCTGGCTCGGCGCCGGTGGCGATCCGCAGGCGGCGGTCACGGCGGCGGTGGCGGTGCTGGTGGTGGCGTGCCCGTGCGCGCTCGGTCTGGCGACGCCGACGGCGCTGCTGGCCGCGACCGGCCGGGGCGCCGAGTTGGGCGTGCTGGTGCGCGGGCCCGAGGTGCTGGAGGGGCTGCGCCGGATCGACACGGTGGTGCTCGACAAGACCGGCACCCTGACCACCGGGCGGATGGAACTGGTGGAGGTCACCACGGCGCACGGCGTCGGCGAGGCGGAGGTGCTGCGGCTGGCCGGGGCGGTGGAGCACGGCTCGGAGCATCCGATCGGGCGGGCGGTGGCCGCGGCGGCCCGGCTGCGCGACGGGGCAGGACTGCCTGCGGTCGACGGGTTCGCGGCGACGGCGGGCCTCGGTGTCCGGGGGACGGTCGAGGGTCGGCGGGTGCGGGTCGTCCGTCCCGGCCGGGTGACGGTCCCGGCCGGGCCACTGCGCACGGCGCTCGCCCGCGCGGAGTCGGCCGGCCGGACGGCCGTGGTGGTGGAGCTCGACGGCCGGGCGGCGGCCGTGCTGGCGGTGGGCGACACGGTGCGGCCGGGCAGTTGGCGGACGGTGCGGCGGCTGCGCGGCCTGGGGCTGGAGCCGGTCCTGCTGACCGGCGACCGGCCGGGCCCGGCCCGGGCCGTGGCGGCCGGGTTGGGCATCACCGCGGTGCACGCCGCGGCCTCGCCGGAGCGCAAGGCGGAGGTGATCGCCGAGCTACAGGCCTCCGGGCGGCGCGTGGCGATGGTCGGGGACGGCGTCAACGACGCGGTGGCACTGGCCTCCGCCGATCTGGGCGTCGCCCTCGCGGGCGGTACCGACGCGGCGATCGGCGCGGCGGGGCTGACGCTGGTCCGCGGCGACATCGAGTCGCTGGTCGTCGCGGTGCGCCTCGCCCGACGCACCGTGGCGGCGATCCGCACCAATCTGCTCTGGGCGTTCGGCTACAACGCCGTCCTGCTGCCGGTGGCGGCCCTGGGCCTGCTGAATCCGGTGCTCGCGGCGCTCGCGATGTCGGCGAGTTCACTGCTGGTGGTCGCCAACAGTCTGCGGCTGCGCACCTGGCGGCCCTCGCGGGGTGTCCGGTGAACCGGGCGGTGGTGCTGCCGCCGGCGGCCGCGGTGACGGCGGCCCTGGTGCTGCTGAGCGCCTGGACGTCCGCCGGCCGGGCCGGACGGCCGGAGCCGGTCGTCGCGGGCGAGGGCCGGATCCTGGTTCCGGTGGCGGGCGCGGTCCGGCCGGTGGCGACGGCCGCGTTCTTCGTGCTGCGCAATCCGGGCGACGTGCCGGACGAGCTGACGGGGGCGAGCTGGGGCCCGACCGGCCGGGTGGTGCTGAAGCGGCACGTGCACCGCGGGGCGACCGGCAGTTGGGAGCCGGTCGCGGGGCTGGCCGTGCCCGCCCGGGCCGAGGTGCGGATGTCGCCCGAGGGGGTCGACCTGCTGGTCGTCCGCCCGCCGGCCCTGCGCGCCGGGGAACGGGTGGAGTTCACCCTGCACTTCCGGCACGGCCCGGACGTCAGGGTCCGGGCCGTGGCGGTGGCGCCGGGCGGCGCCGACGGGTGACGGGCACCGCCCGGCGGGTCAGGCGTCCAGGGGCTTCCAGGCCGGGCCGCGGCCGTCCCGGCGGACGTGGCCGAACACCACGTCGGCGAAGTGCACGCCGAATCCGATCGTGTCCGGTTCGGCCAGTTCGGCGACGAGTCGGCGGCGGTGCTCGGCCGTCCCGGCGGGGTCGTGGTCGAAGGCCGCGGACCACTCGGGGTGGTCGATCTGGATCGGCGAGTGCACGGCGTCGCCGAAGGCGATCAGACGGCGTCCGCCCCCGGTGATCACGTACTCGGCGTGCCCGACGGTGTGGCCGGGGGTGATCCGCACGCGGACGCCGGGGAAGACCTCCTGCCCGTCGGTGACCGTCCTGACCCGTGGGGCGAAGACGGCGGCCTGTCCGGCCGTGCCCTGGGCCTCCAGCAGGTCCTGTCGCTCCCACTCGGCTTCGGAGACCAGGTGGTCGGCGTGGGCGAACGCCGGCCGGTCGGTGCCGGGGGCGGGGAGGCCCGCCCAGCCGAGGTGGTCGGAGTGCAGGTGGGTGAAGGCGACCGCTTCGACGTCCGCGGGTCCGCGGCCGAGTGCGGCGAGGTTCTCCAGCAGGGCGCCGCCGTGGATGACGCCGACCGGCCCGGCCGGGGCTTCGGCCGTGCGCGGGCCGAAACCGGCGTCGATGAGCATCGCGCGGTCGCCGTGCTCCACCAGCAGACCGCCGACGCTGCCCACGAGGTGGCCTGCGGCGTCCAGGTACTCCGGGTGTGCGGCCCACACCTCCGCGGTGGTGTCCGGGAGCAGGTCGAGCGGCCGGAGCCGCACGTCGCCGTCCGGCACGTAGGACACCCTGGTCCCGCCCAGTCGTACGGAACGGATCGCTCCCGGCCGGTTCAGCCGTCCGCCCCGGGTCGTCGTCAGGTCCGTCATGGTTCCCCTCCTGTGAATGCACGTCAGCCGCCTGCCGCGGTCCCCCGCGGCGGCGACGCCCACCATATGCATCAAGTTCGAACCATTCAAGTTGCAATTATTTGGATCGGACGGATTTGCTAGGCTGGGGGGCATGACGACGTCCCCGCAGGCACAGGCACCGACGCTGGCGCACGCGCAGGCGCAGGCGCAGGCGCAGGCCGTGGCCGAGCGGCAGCTGTGCGGCCTGGTGAACGGACTCGCCCAGCGCATCGCCGAACACGTGCGGGCACGCGCCGCCACCCTGGGCCTCACCGCCTCCCAGGCGACCGCGCTGCGGGAGATGAGCGGGCCGATGACCATGCGGGAGCTCGCCGAGCGGATGAGCTGCGAGCCCTCCAACACCACCTTCGTCGTCGACAAACTGGAGAAGCAGCAGCTCGTCGAGCGCCGGCCGCACCCCACCGACCGCCGGGCCAAGCACCTCGTCCTCACCGCCGACGGCACCGCGCTGCGCGAACGCCTCCTCGGACTCCTCGCCGTGGACTCCCCGCTCTCCGCGCTCACCCCGGACGAGCAGGGCGTCCTGCACGGTCTGCTGGAGCAGGCCGTCGCCCCGCACCAGGACGCCTCCGGCACATGACCACCCGGGACGGCGAGGGGGACGGGACGCTGCGGGGTACGGAGGCGGTCTTCACCGAGGAGCACTCGGGCGCACCGGTGCTGCTCGACTCGGCGGAGGCCGTCGACGCGATGGTCGACGCACTGATCGCCGGCGGCCCGCTGCGCAACACGGCCCACCTGGTCTCCCTGGACCGCCCGCTGTTGCCGTCGGGCCGGCCGGACCACGAGTTCCTGGCCGGGGTCCGCGCCGGCGGGCAGGTCGGCATCCTCTCCTACAGCACCGGCGACGAGGGCGCCCTGATCCCGGCCGGCGAGGCCACCACCCCGGTGGCGACCTACATGGTCGTCACCTACCCCCGGGAGTTCCTGGAGCCGACGGAGGTCCCGATCGGCCTGGTGCGTCAGGCCGTGAAGGAGTTCGTCCTGTCCGGCGGCCGGCGGCCCACCTGCCTGGAGTGGCGCGAAGAGCCGTACTGACCCCGGGCCCCCGGCGCGGACCGGCCCACCACGGCCCGGCCCCGCCGGACAGGCGCTACGGCACCCGCAGGGTGACGGCCGCGGTGTGCAGGCGGCCACCGGCCTGGAACTGCAGGAAGACCCTCCAGTTCCCGGGCTTCGCGAGGAGGGCGTAGAAGGTCAGCACCGGGCCGCCGCCGCCCGCGGTGACCGGGGTGATCGGGTGGAGGTGGGCCAGCGCCAGGTCGCCCTCGTGGAAGGCGCTGAGGTGGGCGTAACTCCCGAGGTACGGCTGGAGGTCGGTGACCGGCTTGCCGTCCGGACCCGTGGCGGTGACGGTCAGCGGGAAGGCCTCCGCCGGCGTCGGGTCCCCCTGGACGGTCAGCGTGTAGCCGTCGGCCACGGCGGTGCCGGCCGCGGCCGGGAGCGGAGCCGCGGTGGCGGTGCCCGGCACCGTGACGGTGCTGCCGAGCACGTACTCCGTGCCCCGGTGCGGCCCGACGGCCGGTACGAACGAGGCGTACACCCGCCAGACGCCCGGATCGAGTGCGGCCAGGTCGGCCGTCCAGGTGCCGTCGGCCGCCATCACGGGGTGCAGGTGCTGGTAGCCGGTCAGGTCCGAGCGGATCGCGTAGAGGTGCATCCGCTTCGTCTGGGACTCCGCGAACTCGGTGACCGGCCGGCCGTCGGGGCCCGTGACGACGAACGGGAAGCCCACCGGCCGCGCGGCGGGGAGGCCGGCGACCCGCGGCTCCAGGCGGTAGCCGTCGCGCTCCGGGGCCAGCCCGTCGGTGCCGGCCATCGCGTGCCCACCGTGCTTGCCGGCCGCCGCCGGGGGCGCAGCGGCTGCGCCGTGACCCGCGGCCGAGTGGTCGGCGGCGGAGTGACCGGCGGCGGAACCGCCCGGCTGCGTGGACGCGACCCGCCCCGACGAGTCCTGCGCCGAGGAGCCCTGTGCGGCCAGGCCGAGCAGGGCGGTCGCACCGACCGCCAGCGCGAGGGAGCAGGCGAGCAGCGGGCGGTGGCCCTTCCAGTCACGGGTCACGGTGAGCCTTTCGAGCAGGCGGGAACGGGGTTGCGCGTCCGCGCCGCCGTCCTGCGGCCGACCGGGCCGCACGATCAGGAGATCCGCCCGCACCGCGCCGATAACCGGAATTCGGCAGCCTCTTGCCGGGGCGTCCCGTCCGGACGGGGCCGGCACCGCCGAGGAGCAGGCGGTGCCGGCCCTCCCGGCGGCATCGCAGGCCTCACGACCGGGGCAGGCCTCACGACCGTGACGCGGGGCTCAGGACCAGGGCTGGGCGGCGAGCCAGCTGGTGTCCTCGCTCCAACTGGTGGCGTTGTCCCAGGTGTTGCTGCCGCCGTCGCCGGCGAGGTAGCCGGTGTAGGCGTAGTGCCGCAGGTACTTGTTCGGGTAGTTGACCGACTGGAAGGAGATGCCCTGGCCGCTGTGGCCCGCCTGCGGGCAGAAGGTCGCGTCCTGCATGAACAGGGCGGTGCCGTTGCTCGCGGCGGTGTGGAGCTGGAAGCCGGAGTGGCGCAGGTACTGGCCGGGGGCGGCGGCGGACTCGAAGGACAGGCAGCTGCTGTCGGCCAGTCCGGCGCGGACGGTCCAGCCCGCGGCGGTCCTGTCGGCGGCCGGGCTGGCGGCGTTGATCGGCGAGATGGCCACCGTGCCGTCGGTGTTGCGGCGCAGCGAGTCCGCGGTGCAGCAGGCGGTCGTGGCCCGGAGCGAGATGCGGGAGCCGACGGTGAGCGCGCTCGACGTGACGGGGGCCGTCTGGTAGCCGACGGCGTTGATGTTGGCCTGCACGGCGTTCTCGGTGGCGTCGGAGGGGTAGCCGGAGGTCATGACGCCCTCGTAGAAGGTGCCGCTCGAGGACTTGCTGTTGTCGCCGCCGATGCCGAGGATGATGGCGCCCTCCTTGTGCATCGGGTTGTAGCCGGACGCGTTGGGGCGGGCACCGCTGTAGAAGGTGGAGAGCCCTCCCGACCGGGCGTCGCCGGCGCGGATGGCCCACTGGTTCGGGCCGCCCTTGACGACGGCGGTGAGGAAGCGGTGGCTGACGCTCGGGTCGTTGGCGTTGTAGCCGACGTCGGCGCCGGAGAACAGGCCGTTCTCGAGGTCGGCCATCACCCAGGGGCCGTTGCCGGCTCCGGTGCCCCAGATCCGGCTGTCGCCGAAGTAGACGGCCTCCATGTGGCCGTTTCCGGTGTCGAGGTTGTTGGTCTCGGCGTTGCCGTAGTCGAAGCAGCAGCCGCCGCCGAAGTGCGTTCCGTCGAGGACGGCGTACATGCCTTCGGGCTGGTCGCCGGTGGCGATCCCGGAGGTGTGGTTGTTGCGGTATCCGGTGCCGGCGGCCACGTAGATGCCGTAGGCCGGGTGTCCGCCGGCCTTCACGGGTGCGGCCGTGGCGGGCGCGAGGTCGTCGGGGCCTCCCGCGGCCCCGCCCGCGGGTGCCTGGGTGAGGTTGTTGCCGCGGCCCGACTGGTCGTAGACGACGGTGATCAGGCAGGTGGTGGCGGCGCAGAAGGTGTCCTGGGCGGCGGCGTCGGCGTAGCCGCCGGCGCTCAGCGGGCCGATGTCCCTGGTCGCGCCGTCCGAGGCCCGCCGGACCTGGTAGAGGGCTCCGCTGTAGGCACCGTAGAGGGCACGGGTGGTGCTGTGGGCCGCGACGCAGGGCGTGCCGCCCGCGGCGTAGATGTCGCACGGCCCCTGGGTGGCGGCCTGCGAGGTTGCTTCCGTGCCGGCGAGGAGGGCCACGGCGAGGACGGCGGTGGTCCCGGACGCGAGCAGGGCGCGCCGGGCGCGGCGCAGCCGTGTTCGAACAGCCAAGGGTGGGCTCCTTTGCTGGTGGCGGGAGTTGAGTGTTAGCGCTAACAATCAGAGCCGGCGGCAACTCAGGACAGCTGGGGTGATTGAGAGTTCGGCTCAGAGACGGCCGGGCATCACTATGAACACTCCGTATGACCGCGTCAAGGCGTCCGACAGTTCCCGACGCACAACCGCCGGTCGCCACCGGCCGCCACCGGAACGGCCACTCCCCGCGCCACCTGGGCATTCGCGACCCGCCGCACCCAACAGGGCGACATCCGCGCCGATACGGCAGGCGCCGGTCACGGATCCCCTGCCCGGCGCCCCGGACCCCCGGCGCCGCCGGTGACCGGATGGGCGGGCCGGCCCGCAGCGGTCAAGATTCGATAAAGCGGTGCACCACTCTTGCCCCCATCATATGTGAGCGCTAACAATCATCGGGCGAAGACGCCGGCGCTCCCACCCCAGCGCACGCCGGTGACGCATCGGTACGCCGAACGATCATTCTCACACCGCCTTTGACGATCCATCCGATCACTTCAGGGCCCGAGCCGGCGGCTGCCGCCCGCCCGGACCAGCACACCCATTCCCTCCGCCGACCGCTGCCTGCCGCCCGCTCCGCAGCCCCGGCCCGGAGGGGACCATCGAGAGGAAGCCCAGATGTCCAAGAGAGCCGCTGCCGCCGTCCTGGCCGGCGTCATGATCGTCGGCCTGTCCGCCTGCTCCTCCACCGGCGGTTCGTCGGACGGCAAGAAGCCTGGCGGCAAGCTCGTCCTCGGCTTCGCCCAGGTGGGCGCCGAGAGCGGGTGGCGCACCGCGAACACCAAGTCCGTCCAGGAGGCGGCGAAGAAGGCGGGCATCACCCTCAAGTTCTCCGACGCCCAGCAGAAGCAGGAGAACCAGATCAAGGCGATCCGCTCGTTCATCCAGCAGAAGGTCGACGTGATCGCCTTCTCGCCGGTGGTCGAGTCCGGTTGGGACACCGTGCTGAAGGAGGCCAAGAACGCGCACATCCCGGTGATCCTCACCGACCGCGCGATCGACTCCGAGGACACCTCGCTCTACGCCACCTTCCTCGGCTCGGACTTCGTCGAGGAGGGCAAGAAGGCCGGCGACTGGCTGGTGAAGGAGTACCAGGGCAAGCCGGGCGAGGTGAACATCGTCCAGCTGGAGGGCACCACCGGCTCCGCCCCTGCGAACGACCGCAAGTCCGGCTTCGCCGACGTGATCAAGGGCGACCCGAAGTTCAAGGTGGTCGCCTCGCAGACCGGCGACTTCACCCGGGCCAAGGGCAAGGAGGTCATGCAGGCCTTCCTGAAGGCGCAGCCCAGGATCGACGTCCTGTACGCCCACAACGACGACATGGCGCTCGGTGCGATCCAGGCGATCGAGGAGGCCGGGAAGAAGCCCGGGACCGACATCAGGATCGTCTCCGTGGACGGCGTCAAGGACGCCTTCACCGCCATGTCCCAGGGCAAGATCAACTTCGATGTGGAGTGCAACCCGCTCCTCGGCGACCAGCTGATGGAGCTGGCGAAGAAGGTCAAGAACGGCGAGAGCGTCGAGCGCCGGATCAAGACCGTCGAGGGCACCTTCACCCCCGAGCAGGCCACCGCCGCGCTGCCGACCCGTCAGTACTGACCGGCCGGCGCACCGGGCCGCCCGCCGCGCCGCAGCCCCACGGCGCGGCGGCGCCCCCGGTCCCGACCGACCACGAAAGGAGGACCGATGCAGCAACCGGTCCTGGAAGTACGCGGGCTCCGCAAGGAGTTCCCCGGCGTGCTGGCACTCGACGACGTCGACTTCCGGCTCTTCCCCGGGGAGGTGCACGCGCTGATGGGCGAGAACGGCGCGGGCAAGTCCACCCTCATCAAGGTCCTCACCGGCGTCCACCCCGCGGACGGCGGCGAGGTCGCCCTGGCCGGCCGGCCGCTGCGGATCGCCGGTCCGCTGCAGGCGCAGCAGGCCGGCATCTCGACGGTCTACCAGGAGGTCAACCTCTGCCCGAACCTGTCGGTCGCGGAGAACCTCTTCATCGGCCGTGAGCCGCGCCGCCGCGGCCTGATCCACTGGTCCGAACTGCGCCGCCGCGCCGCGGCCTCGGTCGCCGCACTCGACCTGGACATCGACGTCACGGCCCCGCTGGAGAGCTTCTCGATCGCCGTCCAGCAGCTGGTGGCGATCGCCCGGGCGGTGGACGTCGAGGCCAAGGTGCTCGTCCTGGACGAGCCGACGTCCAGCCTCGACCGCGACGAGGTCGCGCAGCTGTTCGCCGTCATGCGCGGGCTGCGCGAGCGGGGCGTGGCGATCCTGTTCGTCTCGCACTTCCTCGACCAGGTCTACGAGATCTGCGACCGGATGACCGTCCTGCGCAACGGCCGGCTGGAGGGCGAGTACCTCACCCGGGACCTCAGCCAGGTCCAGCTGGTCTCCCGCATGATCGGCGCCGAACTCGCCGACCTGGAGGGGCTGGCGACCGCGAGCCGCCGCACGGACCGGCCCGCGCCGGAGCAGCCCTTCCTCACGGCGGAGAAGCTCGGCCGGCGCGGCGCGGTCGAGCCCTACGACCTGACCGTGCGGCCCGGCGAGGTCGTGGGGCTGGCGGGGCTGCTCGGCTCCGGCCGCACCGAGGCCGCCCGGCTGCTCTTCGGCGCCGACCACGCGGACAGCGGCACCGTGCGGATCGACGGCCGGCCCGCCGCGCTGCGCACCCCGCAGGCCGCGGTCGCGCACGGCATCGCCTTCTGCTCCGAGAACCGCAAGTCCGAGGGCCTGGTCGGTGAACTCACCGTCCGCGAGAACATCGTGCTCGCCCTCCAGGCCTCCCGCGGCTGGCTCCGGCCCCTGTCGCGCACCGCGCAGGACGACTACGCGCTGCGCTGGATCAGGGCGCTGAACATCCGCCCCGGCGATCCCGAGGCACTGGTGCGCAACCTCTCCGGCGGCAACCAGCAGAAGGTGCTGCTCGCCCGCTGGCTGATCACCGACCCCAAGCTGCTGATCCTCGACGAGCCGACCCGCGGCATCGACGTCGGCGCGAAGGCCGAGATCCAGAAACTGGTCGCGGACCTCGCCGAGAAGGGCATGGCCGTGCTGTTCATCTCCGCCGAACTGGAGGAGGTCCTGCGCCTCAGCCACCGGATCGGCGTGCTGCGCGACCACCGCATGGTCGCCCAACTGGCCAACGACGGATCGCTCACCCCGGAGCACCTCATGGAGACCATCGCGAGCGGAGCCCGGCGATGACGAAACACCGGCTCTTCTGGCCCGCAGCGGTCCTCGTCGCGATGCTGCTGGCCAACCTGCTGTTCACCCCGGACTTCTTCGCCGTCCACACCAAGGAGGGGCACCTCTACGGCAGTCTGATCGACATCCTGCACTTCGGCGCCCCGCTGGTCCTCGTCTCCCTAGGCATGACGCTGGTCATCGCCACCGGCGGCATCGACCTGTCGGTCGGCTCCACGGTCGCCATCGCCGGCGCCCTGGCCTGCCTGTACATCAGCGAGGCCGCCGACCCCGGCAGCGTCTCCACCGTCCTGGCCGCCGTGGCGCTGGCGCTGGCCGTCGCACTCGTCCTCGGCACGGTCAACGGCCTGCTGGTCTCCCGCATCGGCGTGCAGCCGATCGTCGCCACCCTCATCCTCATGGTCGCCGGCCGCGGCGTCGCCCAGCTGATCACCGACGGCCAGATCATCACCGTCACCAGCGACCCCTACCGGCTGATCGGCGGCGGCTACTGGCTGACCGTCCCGTTCTCGGTGCTGCTCGCGGCGGCCGCCGTCACCCTGGCCGTGCTGCTCACCCGCTCCACCGCCCTGGGCCTGCTGCTGGAGTCGGTCGGCGGCAACCCCGTCGCCAGCCGGCTGGTTGGCATCCGCGCCCACCGACTGACCACCCTGGTCTACGTCGCCAGCGCCGTCTGCGCGGCCGTCGCCGGACTGATGATCAGCTCCAACGTCTCCGCCGCCGACGGCAACAACGCCGGCCTGTGGATCGAACTCGACGCCATCCTGGCCGTCGTCATCGGCGGCACCTCGCTCAACGGCGGACGCTTCTCCATCGGCGGCACCGTGCTCGGCGCCCTGGTCATCCAGACCCTGTCCACCACCGTCTACACCATCGGCATCCCGCCCGAGACCACCCTGGTCTTCAAGGCCGCCGTGGTCATCACCGTCTGCCTGATCCAGTCGCCGCAGTTCCGCGCCGTACTCGCCCGCCGTCGCACCACCGCGCACGGCGGCCGGCAGCCGAAGCCCGCATCCGCCGATCTGAAGGTGGGCGCATGAACACCACCCTCGCCGCAAGACTGCGCGGCCACGTCCCGCTGCTGGTCACCACCGTCCTGCTCGTCGCCATGTTCGGCGTCGGCTCGGTCCAGTACGAGGGCTTCTTCTCGGGCCAAGTGCTGCTGAACCTGCTGATCGACAACGCCTTCCTGCTGGTCGTCGCCGTCGGCATGACCTTCGTGATCCTCACCGGCGGCATCGACCTGTCGGTCGGCGCGGTCGTCGCCCTCTCCACGATGGTCTCGGCCTGGCTGGTGGAACAGCACCACTGGCCGATCCTCGCCGTCATCCCGCTGGTGCTGGCGATCGGCACCGGGCTGGGCTGGGCCATGGGCTGGGTCGTCCACACCTTCGAGATCCAGCCGTTCATCGTGACGCTGGCCGGCATGTTCCTCGCCCGCGGCCTCTGCTACACGATCAGCGTCGAGTCGATCTCCATCACCGACCCGTCGTACACCGCGATGGCGCAGACCCGCGTCCCGCTGCCCGGCGGCACCTTCCTCTCCCCCAGCGCCGTCATCGCCGTGCTGGTCGCCGCGGCGGCCTTCGTGGTCCTGCACCACACCCGGTTCGGCCGCAGCGTCTACGCGCTGGGCGGCAGCGAGCAGTCCGCGCTGCTGATGGGTCTGCCGGTGGCCCGCACCAGGATCACCGTCTACGCGATCAGCGGCTTCTGCTCCGCCCTCGGCGGCGTCCTGCTGACGTTCTACATGCTCTCCGGCTACGGCCTGCACGCCGTCGGCCTGGAGCTGGACGCCATCGCCGCCGTCGTCATCGGCGGCACCCTCCTCACCGGCGGCTCCGGCTACCTCGTCGGCACCGTCCTCGGCGTGGCCGTCCTCGGGCTCATCCAGACGATCATCAGCTTCCAGGGCACGCTCAGCTCCTGGTGGACCAGGATCGTCATCGGCGCCCTGCTGTTCGTCTTCATCGTGCTGCAGCGCGTCATCACCGCCCGCCGCCGCACCTAAGCCTTGTTGCAAAAGACGTTGGGACGGCATGCCGAAGCGCGCCCTGACCTGGTGTTTCACCCGCTCCGGGCGAGGTCGTGCATGTGGGCGACGGCCTGCACCGCGTGGTGCAGGCCGTCGTTCTCCTGTCGGCAATCTCGAAGGATCTTGTAGTTCTTCATGCGGGCGAAGGTGTGCTCGACGCGGGCGCGCACCCGCCGGTGTTCGACGTTGTCCTCCTCCTGGGCTCGCAGGAGCGGCCGGCCGGCGCGTTTGCGGTGCGGGACGACCAGGCCGGTGTTGAGGTGGGCGCCGTCCGCCAGGACCGTGGTGTCCGCGCAGACGGCGGGGAGGTCGGAGGCCCGCCGGACGTGGGCGTCGGCCCTGTTGCCCCGAGCAGGACCCGCGGTGGCCCCCACGAGGCGGATGTCGGCGCCGATGACGACCTGCACGTTCGCCGAGAACCGGTAGTTGCGGCTGGACGCCCCGACGGTGCGGTCGCGCACCCGGACCAGGGTGCCGTCCACGATCCACAACCGTTCCACGCCCGGTCGCGGCCGGGGTGCGGGTTCCAGCGCGAGGAGCGGCCCGAGCTTCTGGACCACCTGCAGACCGTCGCCGTGGAGATCCCGAACAGTGGCGCGAGCTGCCGCATGGTCAGGTTGGTCCGGTAGTACACGGCCACCAGCAGTACCCGGTCGGCCAGCGGCAGGCACCACGGCCGACCACCGCCCGGACCGTTCCCGCCCCGCTCCCCTACCACCCGCACCAAGCCCTCGAACTGCCGCATCCGCAGACCCGTGAACGTCTCCACCCACACCGGCTCAGCCCGGACCACCTCACCCATACAGGAGCAATGCCCGGGCCGAAGCCATCTGCACAAGCTTTAGAAGCTGAGCAGGCCGATGACGTGGCCGTCGTGGTCCACCACCGGCCACGCCTCCAGGCTGCGGGCACGCATGGCGGCGGCCGCGGTGGCGGCGGGCATGCCGATGGTGGCGAACGGGGCTCGGTCGAGGGCCACGTCGCGTACCGGGGTGCGCTCGGTGTACCAGGACCGTGTCTGGAAGGGCGCGAGGTGCAGGCGGTTCAACAGGCCTGCGCAGCGGCCGTCCTCGTCGCGGACCAGGAGGTGGTCGGCGCCGGAACTCTGCAGGATGTCCAACGCGGTGTCGACCATGACGTCGTCGCTGATCTGCAGCTCCGGGGGGCTCATGAGGTCGCCGACCGTGGTGGTCGCGGAGTGTTCGAGGGTAGTAGTCATGGACAGGCTCCTTGGTCTTCCCGCCGGGCGGGCGGTGATCGGGGCACTGGCGGGGCGCGGTCCGCCGGAGCGGGCCGCGGCACTGCTGTCGGACTCCACGTGCGGCCGTCGCCGGTAGTCGGTTTCGCCGCGGCGGCGGCCTGCCGGGCCCGGTCGGCACCAGCCGGGCCCGGCAACTGCTACAGGGAGAGTGCTATGCGGCGACGGCGACGCGCCCGGGAGCCGTGCTACGCGAGCCGTGGACGGTTCGCGGATTGCGGCCGGCACGGCCGCGCCGGCCGCGACGCGTGGAGGGGCTGCGGCGCGGCTGCTCGACGACGGGGTCGGCGACCACGGTGGGGATGCCGGTGGGCATACGGGCTCCGGTGATGCGGGCCAGGTTCTCGTCGCCGGCGCTGACCCGGGTGGTGACGGGGGTGATGGCGGCTGTGGTCATCATGCGGGCCATCGCGCGGCGCTGGTTGGGCAGGACGAGGGTGACGACGGTGCCGGACTCGCCGGCCCGGGCGGTGCGTCCACCCCGGTGGAGGTAGTCCTTGTGATCGTTCGGGGGGTCCAGGTTGACGACCAGGTCGAGCCCGTCGACGTGAATGCCTCGGGCGGCGACGTTGGTCGCGATCAGGGCCGTGACCTGGCCGGTGCGGAACTGCTCCAGGGTGCGGGTGCGCTGGGGCTGGGACTTTCCGCCGTGCAGGGCCGCGGCCTTGACTCCGTTCGCCAGTAGGTCCTGAACCAGGCGGTCCGCGCCGTGCTTGGTGTCGGTGAACATGATCACCCCTCCGTCGCGGGACGCGATGTGGGCGATCGTGGCGTTCTTGTCGGAGTTCTGCACGTGCAGTACGTGGTGCTCCATGGTGCTGACCGCCCCGGCGGACGGGTCCACCGAGTGCGTGACCGGGTCATCGAGGAAGCGCCGCACCAGGCGGTCGACGTTGCGGTCCAGGGTCGCGGAGAACAGCATCGTCTGGCCGCCGTCGGCGACCTGCTCCAGGAGTTCGGTGACCTGCGGCAGGAACCCCATGTCGGCCATCTGGTCGGCCTCGTCCAGCACCGTGACGGCGACTTCGTCCAGCTGGCAGTCACCGCGCTGGATCAGATCCTTGAGTCGGCCGGGGGTGGCCACCACGACCTCCGTGCCCCGGTTCAGCGCCTGTGCCTGGCGGCCGATCGACGTCCCGCCCACCACGGTTGCCATGCGCAGGCGCACTGCGTGGGCGTAGGGGGTGAGTGCGTCGGTGACCTGCTGCGCGAGTTCACGGGTGGGGACCAGCACCAGGGCGAGCGGGCGGCGGGGCTCGGCGCGGTGTCCGGCGGTGCGGGCCAGCACGGCGAGGCCGAACGCGATGGTCTTGCCGGAGCCGGTGCGGCCTCGTCCGAGGACGTTGCGGCCGGCCAGCGAGTTCGGCAGCGTAGCGGCCTGGATGGGGAACGGCTCGGTGACGCCCTGACGGGTCAGCTCCGACAACAGTGCCTTCGGCATGTCCAGTTCGTCGAAGGACTCGACGGCCGGCAGTGCCGGGGTGGTGCTCACCGGCACTGCGAACTCGCCCTGTGGGGAGGAGCCCTGGCGGGCGCTGCGACGGGAGGTGAGCCGGCTGCCGGCGGGCCGGTCTCCGTAGAAGGAGCTGCCACCGGAGCGGGACCTGTAGGCGCCGGCGGAGCGGGAGTTGGCGTTCTGGTACGAGGAGCGGCTGGAGCGGTTCATGCGGGAAACCTTCCTGGGACGGCACGTCACGAGGAAGGCTCCGTGACGCGAGGCGCCGGCGGAGACCGCAAGGGAACGGGCCGAAAGTGTGACGGGCGGAGCGTGGGGACGGTAGAACCGTGCAGCACGTCGCCCGTGGTCGGTGCTCACCGAACAGGGCGGGAGCGAAGAACCTTCAAAGCCGTGCGATGTCACGGCAGGGCGCCGAGCCGCACGCGGCGCTGTGCGCCTCGTGCGGGGATGGCCGCCGGTGGCGGGGCAAGGGAGCCCTGAGTGGCCGGGGAGTGCGTGGTGACGCAATGCCGAGGGGCCCGCACCGGGCATCATGTACGCGGTGCGGGCCCCTCGCTGCTGGGCGGGTGCCGTGGCAGAAAGAACTACAGCGGACGAATGTTCTCGGCCTGCGGGCCCTTCTGGCCCGCCGTGACGTCGAACTCGACCTTCTGGCCCTCGAGCAGCTCACGGAAGCCGTTGGCGTTGATGTTCGAGTAGTGGGCGAAGACGTCCGGGCCGCCACCCTCCTGCTCGATGAAGCCGAAGCCCTTCTCCGCGTTGAACCACTTCACAGTGCCATTAGCCATAAAGAAATCTCCTAAAAGGGGCTGTCCGAAACCCGCACACTACGGGCCTCGAGTCGCCGCGATGAGCACCCACCCGGGGAAGAGCCGGGAAACAAAAATGCGCCTGCAACATATCAGCAGGCGCACACAAAGTTCATGGGAACCACTACTGCAACTAGTGCAACAGTAGCAGGCCCGAGCGCGCGGTGGTGGAATATTCCACCCTTGGCGGTGTCGGCGCCGCCTGCAGGCGGCGCCGCTGCGGCTCAACAGCCGCCAACGGCTATTCCTCTCACGGCAGTTGCCGACGTGGCAGCGGGCCGCAGACCGCGTTCGGGATCTGCGACGAGTGAGGCTGGGCGGGCATCCGTGGTGTCGTGGTCGACACGTAGGGTGCGGCCATGACCGTGCCTGACCTGGTTTCCTGTCCGGCATGAGCCGGACTATCGAACATCCACCGTCGGACAGTCGGACAAAGGCCAGTTCTTCGCTCACCTCGGCGATATCTTCGCAGGCCAGGACGCTCATGGCCGAGTAGCGCGGCGAGGATACTCCGTGTTGCACGAGTTCGACGCCGACGGTCAACACCCGGGCTCCCGGATCAAGTCGGGCGGGAACAGTCGCCGACGGGCCCGAGAAGGTGCCGGTGGTGGAGGTTCCGCAGCAGCCTCCGGGCGAGTGGCTGGGCCCGCTGCCCGAGTCGGCGGACCATGATGCCGATCATCGCCCGGGGAATCATCGTCCCGGAGTGGGTGGGGGCTGGATTCGTGGTCCCGGGCGAGGCGCCGGTGAGCGGTGACTCTGGCGTACGGGGCCGGACGGTGGTCGTGGCCACCACACCTCTTTCACGTGCGATTCGGATGGGTCGTGCGAACTGGCCGGGGAACGGGCAGAGGGCCCCGGCGCCATTACAGTTCCGGGGCCCCGAAGGGGATGCATCACCATCTTCGGGCCCAGGGCCGGCTTCCTCGTGTAGGCACTGCCCCGGGGATGAGGCGTGCCGGGATCGCGTATGCGTGACCGGAAACCACCGTCCTTCGCACTCCGGGGTCTGCGGTGTCCGCCCGGAAGAGGATGCTCACGGGCCGGCGACCCTGATGGCGTTCCGTCCCCTCCGTTCATCCTTCGTTGGTATTCACCTGGTACTGCCAACTGCTCGGTACTGCCGCGGCGGCCTGGTAGGCCACCCGGTCCGACAGCAGATCCTTCCCCGTCACCTGCCCGGGTTTCGGAATTCCACTGGCGGAACCTCCCAGCACGCGCCCCCGCAGCCCGGCGCCTTCACTGGGATACCGCATCCTGCAACTGCTGGTACTGCGCCGTTCACCCGCCGGACTCAGACGGCGGGTCCCACTCGTGGACTCCGGTGACACCTGCGGGCCGCCAGGCCCGGCCACCGAGCCCTGCGCCGTAATGCACACGGCCCCGGCTCCAGAACCCCGTAACCGCGTAGACCTGCGAACCACTTGCCACTCCCGGCAGTTCGTGCCTGCCAGGCACCTCCTGACTACCGGCTGCGAGAGAAATCGCAATCGCGCCGCCACGCAATGCCTACTCTGGCCGGAACAGGTTTTCCCGCGCCCCGGCGGGGGGGTGATCTCCTCCGTGCAAGGACGGCAACGGGCCCGGTCCCGGCCGGGATGCCGACACGCCCCACCCGAGGAGGCGAGCGGTGGAAGAACGAGCGGCCACGACAGCAGTGCACGGAGGCAGGACGGATGCACGGCGCGCAGCCGGAGCGGTGACTGCGGACCGACCGGCGCCGGGAGCAGGCCGGAAGGTCACGGGCCGATAGGACAGTCGTCCGGTTGCGCGCCACGCGCCAAAGCGCTGCGCCAATGCCGCAACGCGTGCATGGTGCGGTAGCGGACTACGTTCTGTCTTCGATACGGCGTGCTGCCAGTGGCAGCGGCAACGTGCTGTCGGGACAGGATGGTGATGCCCATGCGGAGGACGACGAACGGTTGGGGCTCGGGGGCGGTACGCCTTGCCGACCCGGACTGCGCGACCTGCCACGGTGCCGGTTCCTCGCGGTGCGGTCAGCCGTGCGGGCCCTGCGATGTGCGGCTCACCTGGACGCTCGCCCGCCGCATCCTGGCCGCCGACCACCGCTGCTGACATCACCGACCGCCGGCCGGCGCCGGCGTGCCTCCCAGCGGCCCCCACCTGCAGCTGCACCATGACCACGACTCCCGACGGCACGGCCAATCAGGCGCGGCCGCACCAAGGGGGTGGCGGGGGCCCGTGGCCGAAGCAGCTTGCCCAAGGACACAGGAGCGCCTTCTGCCGCCCGCTGTATTGGCCGCACGCCCGCGAGCAGGTGCACCGACCGCCGTCTCGGCCCGTCGCCGAACCGGGCAGGAAGGCGGGCTGCGCCTCGGCTCGGCGTGGTTGTCAGGTGTCGGAGCAGCCGAGGTCCCCGACCGTCCAGCTGCTGATGTCTCAATGGCGATGCGGTACATGCCGCCGGCGTACGAGAGCCCAAGGCTTCCCTGAAGGATTTTCGCCCGGTTCAGGTGGAGGTGAGTTGCGTGCGGGCGGCCCGTCCACGGGCGGGATGAACAGGGCGACGACCGGCTTCAGGTGATCCGAAGACTGCAGGACTTCCGCGACCCCGCTCCCACCACAGGGCCACTGGCGCAAGCTGCCGGTGATCACGGCTCCGGGAACCACCACGGCCCGCGACATCCAGTCGATGCGTTCGGACTCGACCATCGCGGCGGTCGAAAGGCCCGTCAGGGTTCGACATGACGTCCAGATCAGGACACCGCCTCCTGGCCGCCCGGACTGTCCGGGCTGCGGCCCAGGGGGAACGGTCTGCCGCGGGGCCGCACACCGGACCGCCGGTCCGGCCGCAATGGCGGCCCCCAGCCAGCCTCGTCTGCGCCGGTCGGGTCCCACCCGAATCTCCGGTATCCCAGCTCGGGTGGTCCCGGCAGGGTTCCGGCTCACGCGTAGCACACGGGCCACGCCGGTACGGTGCAGCTGTGCCGCGACCGGTGCGGTCGGGTTCAGCGGGTGCAGCTCCGTCCCGGCTGCGCGGGCGTGCAGGTGGACTCGGATGGGGATGTTGGGGCCGTCGGAGCCGCAGAACCCGACGCGGAGGCATGTCCCCGCCAGTTGCGGGCCGAAGTTGATATCAGACCTCGGGCGAGGGTTCGGCGCAGCGTTCGGGGCCGAGCGCTCCGGAACGCCCTCGGAACTTCCCCTGGTGACCGTTCTGGGCGCTCCGCTCGCGTGCGTCCACGGGCAGGCCACCGGCCTGGATCCCGGTCACATACCCGGTTCTTCGGGATAGAAGGGGATGTCGTAGCCCTGGTCGCGGAGCCACTCGCAGGTTGCCGCGGCCCGGTAACTGCTGTCAAAGGACGGGAAGGAGTCATCGGTCCTCTCCTCGGTCCGAGCGCCCGTCTCGTCGTCCTTCATCCTCTGCACCACGGCGTCGGCGATCCGGGCGGCCGTGTCGCCGCCGAGGTCGCCGTGGACACGCCAGCGAGTCAACCGCTCCTTGGCCTGCAGGGCCCGCCGCGCGCTCTCGGCGGCATGCTCCGAACCGACCGCGGCCACCGCCGCCTCATTGGCCGACCGTAGCCATTGGCCAAGGCAGTCGGTGATGACCTGCTGGGCCAAAGTGGCCCGCCATTCGTCCCGCTGCTGATCGCTGCCCATATACCTGCAGTCTACCGGGAAGGATCGACCGGGCGTGCAGTTCTCTCGCTTCACGCAGGGCGAACGGGACGCGCGAGCTCCACATCCGCACCAGGGACCGTAGGCCACCGGCCGGCGCGCCCGGCCGACGGCCAGACCCGTGGGTACGCCCGATGTGTCCATTCCTTGCAGGACGCCATGCTCCCGGCCCGGCCGATCCGCCACCACGGCACCGCCGTCCGTTACCGCCGCCCTCGCCCTGAACGTCGACATCGACGCCTTCGTCGTAGCCGCCACCACCGAAGAAGCACTCGAACTCCTCTGAGCACAACGCCCGTTCCTTCGGTCCCCGTGCCGGTGCTACAGCTTGTCATCCGGTCGGCGTCGCCGATCGGAGTGACGGCCATCATGTCCTCCAGGTAGGACACGGGGGCGCCCACAGGAGCCGGCGCCTGTCCGGGGCCTCGCAGGCCGGTCGATGCGCGGTAGACCGCCTACTGCGGCGAGGCCCGGGTGAGGTCGACTCGGGGCGCCCTGCTGGTGTCTCCACCAGTGGGTTTCCCCGAGCCGCCTCCCGAACCCGGCGTGCCCGTCTCCGGGCACCGGG